>JBDLUR010000272.1:0-10144 GCA_039805205.1 Bacteroidota bacterium | reverse complement strand
CAAGCCACTTGATCACAACTGGATCCTTCATCACTAATTCCTCTACTTGAGCTTGAGAAAGATTAACATCTAGGTTGATGGTAGTCCGTGTTTTACCATTTATCGCAATTGGATATTCCTTGGTACTCTCTATCAAATACTTTTCTTCGATAGCAGGATAAGTTGCATCCAATACAGAGCCTTCATTGCCTATTGCATGCCACAACTCTTCGCAAATATGAGGAGCATAAGGAGAGAGAATAATGAGGAATTTCTCCAACAATTCTTTAGAATGGCATTTCAGGTCTGTCAGTTCATTCACGCCAATCATAAAGCCACTAACCGCTGTATTGAACGAGAACTTTGACGTATCATCCTCAATTTTTTTAGCAACCTTATAGAACACTTTCCATGCTGCATCTGAAGCTGGTTCATTGGTATATAACTGACCTTTTTCAGCATCAAAAAATAATCTCCAGAACTTCTTGATAAAACGATGAACACCTTCAATTCCCTTTGTATCCCAAGGCTTGTCTTGTTCAACTGGGCCTAAAAACATTTCATACAACCTAAATGTATCTGCACCATACTTCCCAACGATGTCATCTGGATTAACAACGTTGAAATAGCGTTTACTCATTTTTTCTAAACGACCTCCACACTTATACACTCCATTTTCAGTTACGAATGTGGCATTGGCAAAATCAGGCTTCCATTTTTTAAAAGCATCCATATCCAGATCAAATCCATCTACTAAACTTACATCCACATGAAGTTCATCCGTTTCATATTGGTCTTTTAATTCAGCAGAAACAAATTCTTGCGTTCCACGAATTCTGTACACCAATCTTGAATCACCACCAATTTTGCCTTGGTTCAATAACCTTTTAAAGGGTTCATCAAAACCGATATAACCGAGATCATACAAGGCTTTGGTCCACATTCTACTATAAAGCAAATGTCCCACCGCATGTTCAGTACCACCGATGTATAAATCTACCTGCCCCCAATAATCACTTGCTTGTCTGCTACAAAATTCCTTCTCATTCTTTGGATCCATATAGCGAAGGAAATACCAACTACTTCCTGCATATCCAGGCATTGTATTCACTTCTCTTATTCCACCCTCATAGTTTGTCCATTCTGGCAAATTGGCGAGTGGACCTTGTGCATCTGGGCCAGGTTTAAGATCACTTAATTCAGGTAGTAAAACAGGAAGTGAAGAAACTGGTAATGGAATGGCCATATCATTCTTCCAAACAATCGGGAAAGGTTCACCCCAATAACGCTGGCGGCTAAATGCAGCATCACGCATTTTGTAATTGGTCTGACGCTTACCTATTCCCAATGCTTCCAATTTATCGATGGCAACTCCAATGGCATCAGACATCATCAATCCATTTAAGAAACCACTGTTCTGCAACAATGCTTCTTTGGTTGGGTTTGCTGCTTGTCCATCAAAATGTTCGCCAATAATATTAGTAACAGGAATATTGAAATGACCTGCAAATTTGAAATCACGCTCATCACCGCAAGGAACTGCCATGATTGCTCCCGTTCCGTATCCAGCTAAAACATATTCACTGATCCAAATTGGAATTTGACGCTCCTCAAAAGGATGTTTACAATATGCCCCACTAAATACGCCAGTAATTTTTTTCTCAGCCATACGCTCGCGTTCACTGCGACTGTTGACATAGGATAAATAATTATCTACTTCAGTTTTTTGTCCGGATGAAGTGATTGTAGCCACCAATTCATGCTCAGGTGCAATTACCATGAAATCAATACCAAAAATGGTATCAGGTCTGGTAGTATATACTTTCAGTTTATGAGCTTGTCCAACAATATCAAAATCTATTTCAGCACCAAAACTCTTGCCAATCCAATTGGATTGCATCTCTTTCATGCTATCACTGAATTCCACCGTTTCCAGTCCCAACAACAATCTTTCCGCGTATTCAGTAATACGCAAATACCATTGGCGTAATTTCTTTTTAACTACTGGATGACCGCCTCTTTCACTAACACCATTGATAACTTCATCATTTGCCAATACTGTCCCCAAGGCTTCACACCAATTCACTTCACCTATCCCACAATAAGCCAAACGATAATGCATCAAAATATCTGATTGCTCTTTTTCGCTGTAACTTTTCCAGTTACTGTTGGAGAACACTAATTTTTTATTACCCGGACAAACATGATTTGCATTTCCCTCTGATTCGAAAATGGAAATTAATACTGCAATACTTTTTGCTTTTTGCGCTTTACGATCAAACCAGCTATCAAACAATTGCAAGAATATCCACTGTGTCCACTTGTAATAATCTGCGTTTGATGTCCTTACCTCTCTATCCCAATCGTAACAGAAGCCAATTTTGTTCAATTGTGACCTAAACGTGTCAATGTTTTTATCTGTTGAAATTGAGGGAGCAATACCATGCTCGATGGCATATTGTTCTGCTGGTAATCCGAAAGAGTCGTATCCCATGGGATGCAAGACATTGAAACCCTTAGTCCGCTTATATCGGCTAAAAACATCGCTGGCAATATAGCCCAAAGGATGGCCAACATGTAATCCCGCTCCGCTGGGGTATGGGAACATATCAAGCACGTAATATTTTGGCTTTTGACTATCATTGGTCACTTTGTACGCATTTTCTTTAATCCATACTTCTTGCCATTTTTTCTCAATGTCCTTAAATGCGTATTCCATCTTGAATTCCTTTGTTGAGTCTGTTGAAAATTAAACCTTTATTGGGAAGCGCAAAAATACACAAACGCTTTAAAATTGTTATTTTTGAAATCTGAACCTAGATCTAAACTTTTAAACAATTCGAGGCGAACATGGCAGCACAGAGCAAATCTTCAATGAAACGCAGTAAACCCTCTTATTTTATGGCTATTTTGGGTGTTGCACTTGTACTTTTCATTTTAGGCATGCTAGGATGGTTGGTCATCAATGCCAGCAAATTGGAAAGCTATTTCAAGGGTAGCGTGCAAGTAAATGCCTTCATACGTGAAGGTTCTCCTCAAAGAGAAGTTGATTTAGTTAAAAAGTCCATTACTGCTAAACCCTATGCCAGAAATGTGGAGTTTACCACCAAAGAGGCTGCAAGAGCAAAGTTCATAGGCGATGGCAATGAAGATTGGAACAAGGTATTAGATTATAATCCATTGCCTGCGAGCATCGATTTTTATTTGGAACCTGAGTATGTCAATAAGGATAGTCTGAAAAAAATCACTGCTGAAATCACCAAGAATTTCATCATTAGCGAGGTCAAATACCCAGACGCCGTAGTCAGCAATTTGAATAATATTGTGAAAAAGACGGGGTACTTTTTATTGGGACTAGCTGGCGTGCTTGCTTTAATTGTGATCATCCTAATTGATAATACCATCAAACTGGCCATGTTCTCTAATCGTTTTTTGATCAAAACCATGCAAATGGTAGGTGCTACAAGGTGGTTCATATCCAAACCATTCGATCAAAAAGCAATTTTGAACGGCTTAGTCAGTGCAGTTTTGGCTATTTTCGCCATACTGATTATTGTTTATGGAGTAGAAAATTGGTGGCTTCCCGAAATAAAAGCATTACACGACAATACCATGTTGTTCTTGCTTTTCTTAGTGCTCATCATCATTGGAATCAGCATAACATTCATTAGTACGCATAGAAGTGTAATCAAGTATCTTAAAATGAAGCTTGACGATCTTTATTAAAAACAACAAAATGGAAACAAATAAGAATACACTATTTGGAAAGCAAAATTTGCTGTGGATGCTGATAGGCGCGGTTGTAATTGTTCTAGGCTTCTTGCTTATGGCAGGTGGTAAAAGTGAAGACCCCAATATATTCAATGAAGCTGAAGTATACAGCACTACCAGAATTACAATTGCTCCGTTGCTTATTGTAGCGGGACTTGTAATTGAAATTTATGCCATTATGAAAAAAGGCAAATAACCGCTTCTCCAACTGCTGTTAACCTCCAACATGAATACGTTTCAAGCCATCATTCTGGCCATTATTGAGGGCATTACTGAATTCCTGCCCATCTCTTCTACTGGTCATATGGCGATTGCATCAGCTTTTTTCAAGATTGAAGATGATGCATTCACCAAACTTTATCTTGTAGTCATACAACTCGGTGCAATTCTGGCAGTAACAGTCATTTATTGGAGAAAGCTGTTCAACTTCATCAATTATAAATTCTATCTGAAGCTAATCATAGCTATGCTGCCGGCTATAGTGGCGGGTGTAGGACTAATCGATTTCATCAAAGATGCATTAGGAAATACACTGATGATTTCTATCATCATGGTTATAGGCGGTTTCATCTTATTAGGCGTAGACAAATGGTTCAAAGACGGAACAGTGGATGAAGAAGCTAAAATCACCTATAAAAACGCTTTCTTCATTGGCGTGTACCAGGTATTGGCAGTCGCTTTCCCAGGATTAAGCCGATCTGCAGCCACCATCATTGGAGGCATGCAACAAAAGCTTACTCGATCTATAGCGGCAGAATTTTCCTTTTTCCTGGCTATCCCAACCATGTGTGCAGCAACTGCAAAAAGTGTTTATGATATTTGGAAAGAGCAACCTAGTCTGCTCAATACAAGTGGCATTGAAATGATTTTAATCGGCTCATTGATTGCTTTCATTGTGGCATTGGTTGCTATTAAATTTCTGATTTCCTTCCTTCAAAAAAATGGTTTTAAGGTGTTTGGTTGGTACAGAATTATTGTGGGGACTGTCCTAATATTGCTTATCTTGAATGGTAAGCTTTAGCATATGAGCAGTAATAAAAAAATTCAGCGGGCCTGGACAATGTACGATTGGGCCAATAGCACGTACAATCTTGTCATTACTTCCACCATTTTCCCAGCCTATTATGTTGCTATCACAACCAATAGCAACCCTGATGAACTATCCTATGTTGATTTTTTCGGTATTAAAGTCATAAATACTGCATTACAAAACTTTGCACTTGCATTTGTATTTCTGATTGTCGCTATCGCCTCCCCTATCATGTCTTCTATCGCCGACTACAGAGGAAATAAAAAAGCATTTATGCGTGCTTTTACACTCATGGGGTCTTTGTCTTGTGCAGCCCTTTTCTTTTTTACCCCAGATAGAGTAGAATATGGCATAATTTGTTTTTCTCTTGCCGCATTAGGATTTTGGAACAGCTGGGTATTTTATAATTCATATTTACCAGATATAGCAGCACCTGAAGAACGAGACAGGCTTAGTGCCCGAGGATTTGCTATGGGTTACATAGGAAGTGTCATATTACAACTTATCTGCTTTGCCATTATATTACAGCCAGCATTATTTGGACTTGATACTACCGATAAAACACTTGGACCAAGAATTTCATTTTTACTGGTGGGTTGCTGGTGGCTTGGTTTTGCTCAAATTTCTTTCAAGCACTTACCCAACAATACAGAAAGCAACAAGAAATTAAAAAAACATCTACTGGTAAATGGTTTTCACGAACTCAAACTTGTCTGGAACCAAGCCAAACAAATTCCTGCTTTGAAAAGATTCCTTGGCACTTTCTTTTTACTGAGCGTAGGTGTGCAGACAGTGATGTTGGTAGCTGCTGGTTATAGTAAAAAAGAAATCTTTCCTAAGCCAGAAGACGAACCTAAACTTTTGGTAACCATTTTACTTATTCAAATCGTTGCAATATTTGGTGCAATTATTTTGAGCCGTTTATCAAAACTAATAGGAAACATTGCTACTATGGTTATTGGTATTGTAATTTGGATTGCCATCTGTATTTGGGGATATTTTATCACTTCACAAACCGAGTTTTATGTTCTAGCAGCATGTGTAGGTTTGGTAATGGGAGGAATTCAATCGATGAGCAGAAGTACCTACGCCAAACTACTTCCAGAAACAAATGATACCACTGCCTTTTTCAGCTTCTATGATGTTACAGAAAAACTTGCCTTGACAATAGGTCTTTTCCTTTTTGCCTATAATGAAGAACTAACAGGTAGTATGAGAAACTCAATTCTAGTCTTGATGGGATTTTTTATTTTAAGCCTAGTTTCTTTACTCTATACCAAAAAAGTTGTAACAAGAGAAAAATATGCAAGTCTATTCAGTTGATACCGGATATTTTAAACTTGATGGTGGCGCCATGTTTGGAGTTGTGCCAAAAGTTATATGGAATAAACTCAATCAGGCAGATGAAAACAATCTTTGCAGCTGGGCCATGCGCTGCATGTTGATTGTAGATGGCAATCAGCGCATCCTGATTGATACAGGATTAGGCAACAAACAATCAGAAAAGTTTTTTAGTCATTACTACCTTCATGGTGAAGGCGAATTGCTTAAATCATTGAAACGACTAGGATTTGGCGCAGAAGATATTACCGATGTTATTCTTACTCATTTGCATTTCGACCATTGTGGCGGGGCGGTAACTCGCGTTAATGAAACACTTATTCCCACTTTTTCAAAAGCAACTTATTGGAGTACAGAAAGACACTGGGATTGGGCCATGAACCCGAACAGCAGAGAAAAAGCTTCCTTTTTAAAGGAGAACTTTGTGCCCTTGCAGGAACACGGACAACTAAAATTCATTCAAGAAAACGAGACAGGAGTGTCTAAGTTTTCTGACAATATTGATATACTGTTTGCACATGGACATACACAATCTATGATGCTACCGCTCATTCGATACAAGGGGAAAACCATCTGTTATATGGCGGACTTGATTCCTTCCTCCGCACATGTTCCATTGCCCTATGTAATGGGTTATGATATGTTTCCGATGACAACTTTGGTAGAGAAAGAAAAATTCTTGGCAAGAGCATGTAAAGAGGACTATATCTTATTCTACGAACACGATCCAATTGCTGAATGTTCTACGGTAGAACTCACTGAAAAAGGATTCAAAAGAAAAGATGTATTCAATCTTGATACAATTTGAGCATCAATTAAATTTCATCATTGACTTCATTGGGTAACGCAGGTTCTTATAGCCCATCATATCTACTTTGACGCTACCGACTGTAATCGGACTTTCTATACGAAGTGGAACACGATTAAGATCGTCGGTTACCCAAACTGTCATTAACTCACCTCCTTCGAATATGGTACCCTTGATCAGCATTGGCTTGAACTTGATGGCCCTGAATTTACCATAGCGTGTCTTAATGATTTCTTTACCCAAATACCTGATGTAGATATTATGGGTGTCATCATCTAGAAACATGCTGAAATTAATTTTATCGCCAATCTTATACTTTGAGAAATCAATATTTCGTGCAAAATAAATTGAACTCAACACATCTTGCATGCAGTTATTAATAGGATACGTTCCTTTTGTACTGACAGCCTTTAAGTCATCGTGATAAAAATTAACTAACTCATCTTTTCTGTATCCTCCCTCTTCAACATGACGTACAAAACGATAAGGCTTTAATGTTGTTGTATCAATATAGGTTTCATACCGATCGCGTACTTTGAAGATCCAATCATACGAAGGATTAGAGGTTCCAAGACCTACAATATGGTAAACTGGCTTATTGTTGAGTTTTGTATTGCTAACAGTAAAGGATGCTGTTCCAGCATCAACATACAAGCCAATTACGTTATAAAAAACCTTGAATGTGATTACTTCCCCACTGCTAAATGAAAAGTTTGATATTCCACAAAAATCGTTCCCAGCACTCAGCCTGATAGCAGTAGCAGACAAAAGAAATACCAATATGAGTTTCTTGAAAAACGACATATAACAAATATAAAACCATTGAAGATTCAATTTTGTTCTGTGGTTGAAAAGAAGAATAAATTTTTCTTAAAAATTGTACTACCTATTCGAATAACGATAAGTAAGCATTAAGATGGCTCCAACACCAGCAGGGACAATCATGTTAAGTATCCAAATCAAGGTAACCCCCATTGTCAATCCAAAAACATTTTCCGTAAAAGGAGCAAACACCAAGATGGAAATTTGCCATCTAAGTCCAAGTTCAACCAGCGAAATGGTAGGAACTATAGATAGTATAAACAACATGATACTAATGGCAATGCAGGTTTGGAATAGATCAACCTCAACACCAATCACTTCAAACATTAACCAATATTGAAGTAAGATGATAGCATATCGCAGCAAAGCGTAAAACATTACCTTAGTCAATAGAAATGGCGATAACGCTGATAGTTGCACTAATTTATCTTGCCAACGTTGCAATACTTTAATTTGGGCAACCCAAGAAAAAAACAAACTTGCTTTGAAATAAATGAATACAAACAAAATGGTGAAAATTGGAGCGCTCCATTTAACAAACATAGCTAGGACTTCAAGCTTCGGCAAGCTATTAGTAAAATGACTAGATTCAATTACTAGAAGTCCAATACTACCGGCAATACAGGTTACAATGAGTTGAGCAAAGTTCCCTATAAATGTATAGCCAGTTGCTTGTAGCCGCAGATCTTTGGGTAGGTGTACAATTCTTCCAACAAATTCACCAAACCTGTTGGGAGTAGCAATCGAAAATGAGATACCAGTGAAAACCATCATCATTGCTTTTGCAATTGACAAGTTGATGTGTTGTTTCAATAGCAATTGCCATTTCACTGCTTCAAACATCCATTGCAGCAACATCAGCAAAACAACAAGTAAAAGCAAAAGAAAAACAGGACTATCAATGCTCTTGTATAATTGATGTAGATATGCGGGAAGGTCTTTTTGTGCAGTAATTTCTTGATATACGCTGAAGCCCAACCATGCAAAGAGCAAAGGGCCGAGTATATAGTTGAGGAATATTTTGATACTTTTGTTCAATCAGTTTACTTCAACCCAAAATTAAACCCAGTTGGTCCAGAAACATAAAATTATTTTAGGTATTGATCCTGGCACCGTTATCATGGGTTATAGCGTTTTATCAACAGAGGGCAATAAAATGGAAATGCTGGAGATGGATGTTGTAAAATTGAATGGCAAAAAAGATATGTTTGAGCGATTGGGAATGATTAATCAAGTCATTCAATCTTTAATTGACAAGTACCACCCACAAGCGATGGCCATTGAAGCTCCCTTTTTTGGCAAGAATGTACAAAGTATGCTAAAGCTAGGCAGAGCACAAGGGGTGGCAATTGCAGTTGCCATGTCAAATAATATTTCAGTTGCTGAATACTCTCCAAAAAAAGTAAAACAATCCATAACGGGCAATGGCAATGCCGATAAGGAACAGATTTGGAAAATGTTGAACAACATCATGCCCCTCAAACATACGCTAAAGTATTATGACGCGTCCGATGCGCTGGCTGTAGCTGTTTGTCATCATTTCAATGCCAATGGAGTGAGTACAAGCAAAACTACCAAAAAGAAGACAGCATCTAAGTCTGCAAATAGTTGGGATACCTTCATCAAGAAAAATCCGGAACGCATCAAACAGAAATAGATTGAAGCTTGAAGAGCATTACCTTTTCACAATAAAGAAGAATATCGAAGGCACAAGCAAAATTAACTTCAATGGCTGAAAGCCACCCACAAGAAGATCTAATCCAAGATGTGCAAGAATCACACCAAGGAATAACCAGTTGGCCCATTTCTCTCGAGACCAGATAAAGGATATTGCAACAAATCCTATGATGTTAAGTAAGACGTGTGCAGAGGGATAAAGAATCCCCAATTGAGCTGACACTCCAGTAAATGTATAGATAATGTCGAAAAGTCCGAGTACCGACAACAAAGCAATAAAAATAGTAAACACGAGCTCTTGCTTCAACATGTTATTAATTACTTAGTATTTGCAACTGATTAAAAATCTTTCCTTGCGCATCTAACAATTCTTCTTGAGTAGGTTTGATTTTCTCACGTGTAAAGTTGAGATCATCAGCTGTATTGATTGGAACTAGGTGCAAATGAGCGTGGGGCACCTCCAAGCCAATGACAGACATACCGCACCGCTTACAAGGAAATGCCTTTTCAATGGCCCTTGCAATAGGTTGTGCAAACTGCAGTAACTCCGCTAAATCATCCTGACTTAATTCATACAGTTTATCTACTTCAGTTTTGGGAACCACTAGCGTATGCCCGTGCACCAAAGGAAACACATCCAAGAAAGCATAGAACTTATCGTTTTCTGCAATCTTATAAGATGGAATTTCTCCAGCAATGATTTTTGAAAAAATTGA
>JBDLUR010000271.1:0-7245 GCA_039805205.1 Bacteroidota bacterium | reverse complement strand
GTTGTTGATGTTCTTGATCTGCTATCTTTTTGTACGGTCAAGGTTGCAGAATTAGAAATTACAGCTGGACTACATTGTCCTGTTACAATACAACGGTACTTGTATAGATGCATCGATTGTGTTACACCTGTAAGGGTAAGTGTGCTTGTGTTTGCTCCAATAATCTTACCGTTGCTGTTGGTTAGATTCACCCATGTAGCACCATTTGCAGAAGACAATTGCTGCCACTGGTAGCCAGTTACCAAACCTGATGCATTTACAGTAAAGCTTGCATTTTGTGTAACTAACTTGGTTGTGTTAGCAGGTTGTTTTGTGATCGACGGCTTTGGATTTACCGTTATGGTTGCAGTAGTGGTTGATGAACAACCATTTGGACGACTAGCCGTGATGGTAAATACGGTGGACAGTGGTGCCGTGGTGTTGTTCACCAAGGTACCAGCAATACTTGTACCAGTTCCACTTGCTGCAATACCTGTTACAGAATTGCTATTGGTTCTTGTCCAGGTGAATGTTGTACCAGTTGGATTAAGCGCATCAGACAATGCGATGGTGGCCATGCTGGTTCCAGTACAAATGGTTTGGAAATTATTGGTTGCAACTACCGCTGTTGGAGCGCAAATAACATAACCCAAAGTCAATTCCCTCATCGTGACAGCAGACAAGTTGTTCTGTGTAAAGTTGTCTATTGTATTGACAATGGTATTGGGTTGCAGATTCCATCTGTTTGGAGAATAGATGTTCAATTTTAAATCTGCTTCCCTCAAACCATTGAGTTCCGCATCTGAATAATTAAACCTAACCACACCTGTAAAGGCATTGGTGGTTGCACTGAATGCATAATAATTATTGATGTTGGTATTGGTAGTAGCGTTAGTGACAGTCGGCTTTCTTGTAAGGCTATTTGCCGATAAGGAAAAATCCTTTGAAGGCGTAATTACCAATCCATCCATGCTCACCACTGTTCCAGATTTGATCACATGGTTTGTGCGAGGAAGAATAGTGAATATAGGAGTTTGCGCTGCTGCGTATAAACTGCTGAACAGTCCAACGATTATTATAATAAAACTTTTTTTCATTGGTTTTTTTTGGATGGGCAATTACCTAATCAGCAGTTGTCCAATATGAATCCACAATTATTGATACCAATTCCCTCAGAATTAGTAGGTCTTATTTATTTTTTTTCAAAAGCATCTCAACCATTTTCTTCAATTCATCAATCTCTTTTTGCTGAGATGAAATTTGCGCCTGCTGTTGTTGAATTCCTTTTGTTAAAAGAGGTATCAATGATACGTAGTTCACAGAAAGAGTTTTATCCTTATCAGCTCCTTCAATTACCAACATTGGCAATACCTTTTGAATCTCTTGTGCGATGAAACCCATTTCTTCATATTTGTATGCTGTAGAAGCAATACTGTCCTTCTTCTTATAGCTAACAGGGTTTAATTTATTGATAAGATCCAATGAGTTTGGTAATCCAACAATATTAGTTTTTAATCGTTTGTCGGAGCTCATTGCTAGAGCACCTGTGAAAATTGAGCTGGCTTTAATTTCATTATAAGCAATGTTGCTACCATATGTAATTTCACCGGTATTACTGTCATAGAAAAGTGATTGCGCCCCGGAACCTGATCGAATCGGTTTTACATAAAACCCTTCAGCAGAAGAAGTTAAACGCGTACCTGAAGCATTAAGAATAATGCTATTAGCAGATTGATTTAAACTCCCAGCGCCATTTCCAATTGCAATAGCGTCTTGACCCTGTCCATTTCTCCCAGCAGCATTACCAATCGCAACAGAATTATTACCTTGGTTAAAGAAACCAGCTTGATCACCAATCGCAACAGAATATTCACCTTGGGTACTGTTTCCAGCAGCAGCACCAATTGCAACAGCTGATATCTTTTGGTTAGTGCTACCAGCAAAAGCCCCAATTGCAACAGCAGTTTCACCTTGGGTAGTTTGTCCAGCGTTTTGCCCAATTGCAACAGCAGAATTACCTTGATTAGAACCTGCCGCACTTGATCCAATACTTATTTTAGTTGTATTTTTTGGTACATAGGTAGTTCCATCTACTGTACCATCTGCTTTAAGGAACTGAGATGAAGTTCCACCATCTACTGTAAAACTTGGTGCAGTTAAATTAGAACTAAACGTCTTTGCACCAGCAAAAGTTTGTGCAGCAGTAGTTACAATACCTGGATTTGTGCCATCAGCGGGAGATAGGCTAAAAACACCTGATGAGATAGATGCGCCTTCGGCAGTTGACGAGCCTAAAATTGATCCCACAGATGAAACTCCAGAAACTGTAGACCAAGCTAACGTTCCTGTTCCGTTAGTGGTGAGTACCTGACCAGCTGTACCGTCTGTGTTGGGGTAGGTAACCGCACCGGCAGTAAGTGTACCAGATGTTGATACTTTTGTTACTAATGAATTACCTAATTGTATTGTATTAGACGCGTTAACCTTAGCCTCATAACCAATTGCTGTTGCATTTATAATTGAGGACGTTTGTGAAGATAAATCTGATCCTTTACCAATGAATGTATTGTTATTTCCTTGGTTGTTATAACCAGCCATATCTCCGATTGCGGTTACAAAATCAGTGTTCATTCCATAAGCTCCAGCATATTGAGCATATGCTCCTATTGCCACATTCGATGAACCATTTACATTATTCCACAAGGCACTTTTCCCCAATGTGATGTTTCTATTTCCCCTATCATTCTGATATTGTGATTCAGTGCCAATTGATATATTATCACTTCCTATTGTATTTGCCGTAAGACTTGAAGAACCAATAGAAATATTATGATTTGCAGTAGTATTATTGTAAGACGAATATTGCCCTATAGCAATATTATGTGCACCGGTTGTATTTTGGTGAATAGGCTTGTATCCGATTGCAACATTAAATGTACCAGTTGTATTGTTATACAAAGATTGTAAACCAATAGCTGTATTCCCCATACCAGAGGTGTTATTACGCATTGATTCTTCACCTATTGCTGTATTTTCAAAACCACCAGATTCAAGTTGAAATGGAAACATACTAAACGGAGTATACTGAGTATTATTTTCGAGTGCATAATTACCTATAGCTGTATTCCCTTTAGCTGAGTTATTACCACGTCCTACTGAAATACCATTTACTTTTATATCACTACTGAATGTCTTTGCACCTGCAAAAGTTTGAGCAGCAGTAGTTACAATACCTGGATTTGTTCCATCAGCAGGAGAGAGGCTCAAAACACCAGCTGTAAGTGATGCTGCCTTGGTGTTTGCAGACGCATTTACATCACCAATGGAAGCTATTCCAATCAATGAAACTCCAGCTGGCCAGGTATCTGATGCTTTTGGACCAAAAATTTTGTTGTCAGTTGTGTTGATGTAAAAATCACCATTAACACCAGTTGAAGGATTTGGGTCTACGTTTCCGTGTAAAATTGTTTTACCATCTGTACCAGCAGGGCCAGCAGGACCTTGTGAACCGGCGGGACCGGCAGGACCTTGTGCACCGGGAGTGCCATCAGCACCAGCGGGACCAACAGGACCGGCAGGACCTTGTGCACCAGCAGGACCAACAGGACCGGCAGGGCCTTGTGCACCGGGAGCGCCATTAGCACCAGCGGGACCAACAGGACCAGCAGGACCTTGTGCACCGGGAGCGCCATCAGCACCAGCGGGACCAATAGCTCCAGCGGGACCTTGCACACCTTGTAGGCCTTGTAATCCTGGTATACCAGGTGCTCCCATAGGTCCTTGTGTACCTTGAGGTCCAACTAGAGAAATACCAGCAGGCCATGTTCCTGATGCCTTTGGACCAAAAAATGTATTGCTTGTTGTGTTGATGTAAAAATCACCATCAACTCCAGTTGCTTGTCCTGGATTTACTGTTCCGCTTAATATTGATTTTCCATCTGCGCCAGGAGTTCCTGCACCACCTGCACCAATTGCAATCCATGCAGAGCCACTATAATAGTAAAATCCTTTGGGTAAATTAGGTTGGTCATCGGTTTGAAATACCAAAAGACCCGTTGCCGGCGATGGTATTGCCAATCGTTGTGTTCTTGTCATCCTTGGAGCCAAAAACCCTTTGTTTGTAGAACTTACATCCAGCTGGGCAGATGCATTTGGCGTTGCAGTTCCTACGCCCATTTGGGCCTGTCCGTTTAACGCAATAAGAATGATCGAAAAGGCAATTAAAATACGTTTCATTGTAACAATTTTACTTTGCTATTGAGGGTGGTTAAAATTTCAAATTCAGGCTTTAAGGACTCCAAGTCTTGCAAAATTTTTGCAGTTCCCTCCTTAAAACAGGATGTTTGGCTTTTGTAGGAATAGTGAATCTATTGGATAGATGATGCTAAAAATTTAACAAAATAGATGTGCAAAAATGTAATCATTAAGATTATCCTACAATAGCGAATGTTAGTAACAATTGTACTACATAGCATTACCCTACATTAAGAAATGTTGGTGAGGAAATAAAAAATAAACGACAAGGAAGAGTGTGGACTAGCTATACGATTCCAGACTTTAAAGCCAATGAAACCGCTTCGGCACTAGAATTGACCTGTAATTTTTGATAAATTTTACGGATATGTGCATTTACCGTGAAGTAACTGATATCCATTTTAGAGGCTATCATTTTATAACTAAAACCTTCCGACAATAACCCCAGAACAATCGTCTCCTTATTTGTTAGGTTATAGGTTTGTGAAGGCTTTGCTGTAGGCTGAAAAGACTGCACCACGCGGAGTGCTATCGAAGGAGTCATTATTGCTCCCCCCAAATAAAGATCTTCTATGCCTTTCAGAATTTTTTCAGCTGAGGCACTTTTTAATAAAAAACCCTCTGCACCAGCTTTCAAACTACCAAACACATGCTCATCATTGTCAAATGCAGTTTGGATCAGTACTTTTATGTTCGGATTCTTGGCTTTTATAAATTTGGTAGCCTGTATTCCATTGATACCAGGCATATTGATATCCATCAATACTACGTCTGGCATAAGTTCTTCTACTTGAGATTCGACCATTAGGGCACTTGCAAATGCACCTACTGAAGTAAATCCTTCAGTACTGTTAAGCAAGTTCTCAATACTTGTTCGCACAGCCTCAGAATCGTCGTATATCAGAACCCTAATCATTTTCTAAAATTAATCAACCGACCATTGAATGGGAATAGCTAATATTAGTAAGCGGAACAAGACAAGAAATGGTTGTCCCAATTCCTAATTCGCTTTTAATCTTAAACTCTCCATTGATTTTTTCTGTACGGTTTTTCATGTTTTGAAGTCCGTTACCAGAAAATGTTTTCTCAGTTTCTTTCATTCCAATGCCATTGTCTTGAATTTCAAGCAATACCATCTTGTTCTGCGCATTGAAAAAGACATCGATCCGAGTTGCTTCTGCATGTTTAAGAATATTGTTGATGGCTTCTTTTGCTATCAACAATAAATTTTTCCTTGCATCGATATTAGTTATCTGTGCCTCTAATGCTTGATCGATATGGTAATTGCATTGTATACCATACCCATCCATCAAGTCAAAATAAAAATCTTTTATTTGTCCGCTTATCGACTTATGTGCTTTTTTATCCGGATTGATAGCCCAAATAATGTCACCCATATTTTCAATTACCAATTTTAGATCTCGGACTACATTTTTTAAGGCACTGTCGGCATTAACAATATCGTAGTGTAAAGTTTTTTGTACCATACTTGCATTGAGATGAATGCTACTCAGAGATGCCCCTAAGTCATCATGCAAATCAGCACTAATCATTTCCCGTTGTTGATTTAATTCAGATTGCCTTTGAACTTCCAGTTGGATATTTTGATCGACTATCAATTTGCTTTTATACAGCAATCCTAAATTCAGTGCCAAGAAGAGTACCAAAACTGCAGCAATGATAAACTGAAAGTTGATCAACTGAAGATTCTGGTCGGAAGAGAAAAAATGGCTTATAGCGGTAGAACGTGCAATTAGAATGGCAATAAGCGTTCCAAAAAGTATGATTCGGTTGATGATTCTTTTACGTGTCCCTACATAAATAATGCAAAACAGGAAATAAGGGAGTGATAGTATATAAGTAAAAGCAAATATTTTTATTGAAAAGTGTTGTAAAGAGAAGATCCCAAGTACAAAAATCAAAAAGCCGATAGGGATGACAATCCTTTCAAAAACGACAAGACTCTTATTTACTTTAGGGTACAAAAGTTCCAGATCAAGAAATTTGCGCAAAAACATGGTATACATCGCAAAAGAAATAAAGACAAACCCATACCTTGAAGAAAACTGTTCTTCCCCTTTGTGCAAGTAAAAAGGATTTAAATCTGGAAAAATCCTCAACATGCAGAACACAATTATACTAACTGAAAAGAAAGAAAAATAAAGAAACTCTCTTTGCCTAAACAAAGCATAATGCGTTAAAATATAAAAGAGCTGCAGAAATATGATACCTAGAGAAAAATAAATGAAATTCATTTATGGATTTTTAAAGGTGGCTTTAGTTAAGTTGTTCTTTTGCCAGTTATTCAATGCTTATATTAACAATTTTTAAAAAATATCGGAGGATTTTCCTCAAGCGCAGATTCAATTCTTTTTGCGGTGCTAGTAATAGATAAACCACCAAGATTAGTACATCTTAACGTATGATGTATTTGATCACCAACTGCTTTCATTGTTTCAATCACTTCATCGAGTGGTATAAGGTGCTCATAATGTGCTAAAGCCATATTTGCACAGGAAATAGCATTGGTGGCTGCCATTACATTCCGACCAAGGCATGGCGCTTCTACCCTATTGCCAATTGGATCGCAAATAATACCTAAAGAATTTTGTAATGAAATCGAAGCTGCGGCAATAGATTGCGCAAGTGTCCCTCCATTCATTTCAACGAGGGCTGCCGCTGCCATCCCACCACCAGAGCCAGTTTCAGCCATACATCCACCAACCTCAGCAGCAAAAGTTGCATGTGCTGCTATAAATACTCCTATAAGTCCAGCTGATAGCATTGCTTTAACTATAGTGTCATCATCAGCACCAAAACTATGTGCTGCGCCAAATACAACGCCAGGCAATCCTCCACAAGAACCCGCAGTAGGCGCTGCAACAATAACACCCATGGAACTTTTTACTTCCATGATAGCAGAAACATACATGATTGTTTTATTGAGTACATCTCCCCCAATCAACTGATTTGCTTGAAAGGATTTTTTATAATTGGGCGATTGACTTCCTA
>JBDLUR010000270.1:0-2531 GCA_039805205.1 Bacteroidota bacterium | reverse complement strand
TGAATACTAACAACATCAATGATGTATTGTCTTAGCTCATCGCAGACTTTGTACAACTCTTCTTTGCTTAACTTTTTTAAGTCGTCTGGAGAATTGATATGTTTTAATAAAGCTCCTGGTTCAATCGTCATTCCAAGTGTTTTGGGTATGGTTAAGAAAACAAACCAGCTTTCAATTTGTTCGGTATTTCTGGTTGTTTTCAAGGATAAAGTTAATCAAAAAACTTGCCAGTCAACGCACTCAAAACACCTTTGGTCAAAAAAACAAACGTGAAATAACTCCCTTTTGATAGTTTTGGGGAGATGCTCAATAAAATAAACAGCTTACCTAAGTATTGGCTATTCCAGGTATTGGGGTGGACGCTCTTCACAGGTATCAATATTTTCTTTGCACTTACTTATAATCTGTTCGACCGCCAGTTTATTCTCCGCATCAGTATTTATGTTGTTATCGGCTTCCTGATGTCGCATGTCATGCGTAAGGTAATCAAAGGAGTACGTTTACTGGATCGGCATGTTAACATTCAATTGATTGGTTTTGTCTTGGTCTCTTTCGGGTTTGCAGTATTGGTAGGTACCCTTGAAACATATGCCAGTATTTTATTGAACCTGGAATACAAGGAGGAGGCGAAGTTTGAAATGTTGCAAAAGATTGTCAGCAACATGTTCACTTCCTTTATTTATTTTTTCATTTGGAATTGTATTTATTTTATTTATCATTATGTAGCAGAGACAAGGAAGAGCCAATTAGATAATCTGAAGTTAGAAGCGTTGGTGAAATCACTTGAACTCAAAACAATTAAATCGCATATCAATCCGCATTTTATTTTTAACGCATTGAACAGTATACGTGCATTAATAGATGAGGATCCAAACAGAGCGCGACAGGCGGTTACTGGTTTAAGTAAAATTCTGCGATCGAGTATGCAGTCAGATCAGCAAGAGATAATAACCTTGGAAAAAGAACTTGATATTGTAAAAGATTATCTGGCTTTGGAATTGATACGCTTCGAAGATCGACTAAAGGTGAGCTATGAAATTGAAGAGGAAACGCTAGATAATCCTATTCCACCTATGATGTTACAAACCCTTGTTGAAAATGCGATTAAGCATGGTATTGGAAAAACAATTGAGGGTGGTGAAATTGTAATATTGGCAAAAGAATTCAATCATCAATATGAATTGAAAGTAGTGAATACAGGAAGACTGGACAAGGAGCCCCTTCATGAGGGTTTTGGTCTAACTAGTACTTCCAATCGTTTGAATTTGATTTTTGGTGAAAAGGCTGCATTTTCAATTTATCAATCTGATATTGATCATGTAGAGGCAAAAGCTATCATACCGCTCAAATAAAGCATAGATTATGAAAAAAACTGCAATCGTAATTGATGATGAAAGATTGGCAAGGAATGAACTGAAGAAAATGCTCTCTGATTATCCTGAGGTGGAAGTCATTGGTGAGGCTGGAAATGTAGATGAGGCAGTAAGACTTATCGAGGAATTAGGTCCTGATCTTATTTTTTTGGATATCCAGATGCCTGCTAAAACAGGCTTTGATTTGTTGGCAGAATTAGAGGTGGTGCCTTCTGTTATTTTTACTACTGCCCACGATGAATATGCGTTAAAGGCGTTTGAGGTAAATGCGCTCGACTACCTGTTGAAGCCAATCGAACCTAAGCGACTTTCTGATGCAATTCAAAAAGTCATAATGGTTGAAGAACGTGAGGAAATTGCAAGTGAGAACAGAGGAGATAGTAGGTCGTTTTTGAGTGATAACGATCAAGTATTTGTAAAGGATGGAGAGAAATGCTGGTTTGTTAAATTAGCTGAAATCCGGCTGTTTGAATCTGTAGGTAACTATGCAAGAGTATTTTTTGGACCCAATAAGCCACTCATCCTAAAATCGCTTAATTCTTTGGAAGAACGATTAGATCCAAAGACATTTTTTAGGGCCAATCGAAAACATATTGTGAACTTGAGGATGATTGAGAAGGTTGAGCCTTTTTTTAATGGCGGACTGTTACTTGAAATCAAAGGAGGTGAAAAAATTGAAGTATCAAGAAGACAGGCTGTTCGTTTCAAGGAGATGATGAGCCTGTGATATTAATGTGAACATATAGCCTCAAAGGGGTGTTGAATTAATCTTATTTTTGCTAAAATTTTCCCCTTGATTGTAATTGATAAAGTTTTACTGAGCGACGAAATAGTAGAGGCAGAATTCGTGTGCAATCTTGCTAAATGCAAAGGCGGGTGCTGCGAGGATGGAGATGCAGGTGCGCCTTTAACAGACCAGGAATTGGATGAGGTATTGAAAGCATTTGATAAAGTCAAAGGGAAGATGACTGCAGAGGGTTTAGAGGAAGTGGAGAAAAACGGACTTTATCGTTACGATAAAACCTTTGGTTGGGTTACACCAACGGTCAACGAGAAAATTTGTGCCTACGGATACAAAGATGAAAAAGGCACCATTGTATGCACATTTGAAGAAGCCTATAATAATGGAGAGATCAAATGGAAGAAGCCGATTTCTTG
>JBDLUR010000269.1:0-3487 GCA_039805205.1 Bacteroidota bacterium | reverse complement strand
TGCATCACAAAATCTGTTTTTATGGGTAGAATCATTGCTTTTAGAGAGGCGCTCAGAGAGGCCATGCAGGAAGAGATGAGAAGAGATGAGCGTGTGTTTCTAATGGGTGAAGAAGTTGCTGAATACAATGGTGCCTACAAGGTAAGCCAAGGTATGCTCGATGAATTTGGACCTAAACGTGTGATTGATACGCCAATTGCTGAGCTTGGTTTCACTGCAGTAGCAGTGGGTGCAGCACAAAACGGGTTAAGACCAATTGTTGAATTCATGACCTGGAATTTCGCGGTTTTACCGTTGGATCAGATTTTGAATACCGCTTCTAAGATGTTAGCCATGAGTGGCGGGCAAGTTGGATGTCCGATCGTATTTAGAGGTCCAAATGGTTCAGCCGGACAGCTTGGCGCTCAGCACTCAACTGCGTTTGAGAGCTTATACGCTAATATTCCTGGTTTGAAAGTGATTTCTGTTTCTAACCCATATGATGGAAAAGGATTATTGAAAAGTGCTATTAGGGACGACGATCCTGTTGTTTTCATGGAAAGTGAGGTGATGTATGGTGATAAAGGAGAGGTGCCAGAAGAAGAATATTTAATCCCAATTGGTAAAGCGGATATCAAGCGACCAGGAAGAGATGTAACCATAGTTTCTTTCAATAAGATGATGAAAGTGGCATTGGCTGCTGCTGAAGAATTGGAAAAAGAGGGTATCAGTGCTGAGGTTATTGATTTGCGCACTATTCGTCCGCTCGACTGGTATACCATTCTTGAAAGTGTGAAGAAGACCAACAGATTAGTGATTATAGAAGAACAATGGCCATTCGCTTCTGTGTCTTCTGAAATTACCTATAGAATCCAGAAAGAAGGTTTCGATTACCTCGATGCACCTATCAGAAGAATAACAGCTGCTGACGCACCAATGCACTATGCACCAAATCTTGTAGCCGGTTATCTTCCTGATGTTCCAAGAACTGTTAAATTGGTAAAAGAGGTAATGTATATAAAAAAATAGGTCCTTGAAAAAGGCACTATTTTTTATATCTCTTTTTTGTTGCATACAGCTAGGCCAAGTTCAGGCCCAAACTGATTCCGTTGTTAACGTACAAGAAGTTATTGTCAAGGGTTTCGAGTCAAATGCTAAACTACTCCAAATCCCTTCAGCAATAACTGTATTGAATAAGCAGTCGCTTCAACGCAATGCTGCTTATAGTTTGTTATCTGCTTTCAATACTATTTCAGGTGTTAGAATGGAAGAAAGGTCACCCGGTAGTTACAGGTTGTCTATTAGAGGAAGTTTATTGAGATCACCATTTGGAGTCAGGAATGTGAAATTGTATTTAGATGATTTCTTGTTGACTGATGCAGGCGGTAATACTTATTTGAATTTGCTAGATGTAAGCAATATCAGCAGAGCAGAAGTGCTTAAAGGTCCAGCTGGAAGTATTTATGGCGCTGGTACAGGAGGAGCAGTTTTATTAACTGGAAATAGTTTGATGAATGATCAACTGAAAGATACCAGTGCAGTTCAAATCAAATTTGCAGGGGGTAGTTTCGGGACAATTCACCAGTCGGCACAACTCCAAAAGAATGTGGATGCATACAGTCTAAGTGTGCTGCAAACACATAGTCAGTCGAAAGGATATAGAGATCAAAGTCGTTTACAAAAGGATAATCTGCAATTACGGTTCAAGCTCAAAGAAAACAAAAAGTTCAACAGTGATTTCTTGGTTCTGCTTTCAAGGTTAAATTATCAAACACCAGGTGGACTCAATCAGGCTCAGTTGTTAGCCAATCCAAAGCAGGCGCGTCCAGCTACTCCAACTTTGCCGTCTGCTCAGACGCAAAAAGCACAAATTTTTAATACAACTGCTTTATTTGGATTTTCCAATGCTTATCAACTTTCAGATCATTGGAAAACAGTCACCTCGATTTCTACCTCATATACCGCGTTCAAAAATCCCTTTATTACCAATTACGAAAAGCGAAGCGAGATTAACTTAGGTATTCGCACAAAGTTGGTTTACGAGCAACAAAAAGGCATACCCCATCAATGGATTACAGGTATTGAAGTGCAGCGCGGAGATTACCGAATTGATAGTACAGGCAATAAGGCAGGTGTTCCTGATGCCAATCTAGTTAGGGATGAGGTGAAAGTAAAGCAGCAGTTTGTTTTTTCACAGTTCAATATAGATCCTTTTAGTTTTTTGAAACTGCAAGCAGGGTTCAGTTATAATTATTTTGGTTATAACATCGAAAGAACAATCGGTCTTCCTTCCAATGGTAGTGTGCCAATAACATTTGGCAATCAATTCTTGCCTAGGTTTGCCATGAGTATAATTCCGAGCAAAAACCTAACGGTTTACGCCCAATTGTCGAAAGGCTATTCCTCGCCAACGATTGCTGAAATCAGACCTTCAGCTGGTGGAACCTTCACCGGATTGCAAGCAGAATACGGTTGGAATAAAGAAATTGGTTTTAAATGGTCTGCTCTTCAAGGAAAATTATTTTTGAGTACTGCGGTGTTTCAATTTGATTTAAAGGACGCGATTGTACGACAAACCAATGAAGCAGGTGCAGAATATTTTACCAATGCAGGAGCTGTTGTACAAAAAGGTATAGAAACCGAATTGAACTGGATAGCAATAAATCGATCAGGAAAGAAGACATTGAATTATTTACAATTGTTTAGTAGCTATACCTTGAACGATTTTAAGTTTGGGGAATATCGGTTAGGAAACAATAATTATAAGGGCAATAAACTGACAGGAGTACCTGACCAAGTAGTAAACTTGGGATTAAACGCAGAATTTTTAAATCGCCTTTATTTCAACCTCAATTTTAATTATACAGGCAGTATGCCTTTAAATGATGCTAATACGGTAAAGGCAACTCCTTATCGTTTGTGGCAAAATAAGATTGGATGGAGAGGAAGTGTAAAGAAAAAAGCAGTAGATATTTTCTTACTCATTGATAATTTAAGCAATGAACAGTATAGCCTAGGAAATGATATCAATGCTTTTGGCGGTAGGTTTTTTAATCCAGCACCAGGCAGAAATTTCTTAATAGGTTGTTCAATTAATCTCTGATTATTTTATTGAGTTGAGTCGTTGTGCAAATAGCCAAGGTAATAATGTCGGTTCTTTAAATGCATTTATCCAACTATCATGACCAACACTTGGATATTCTGTATACTTTACGTTAGGGTTTGTTTTTTTAGCAAGATTTGATATCAATCTTGAATTCGCCACGAAAATGATTGGATCTTTATCTCCATGAAAAATCCAGAGGGGTAAATTTTTTCTGAAGTCTTTTACACGTGCAGGATTCATTGCGCCACAAATTGGAAATGCAGCGGCAAAAGTTTGTGGTCTTCTCCAAAGCAATTCATAGGTGCCAAATCCACCCATGGATAATCCCCCAACATAAACTCTTGATTTATCTATTTGTCCGGATGACAAAAGCGTATCAATAAATTGACTAACTAATTTCAA
>JBDLUR010000268.1:0-8829 GCA_039805205.1 Bacteroidota bacterium | reverse complement strand
GACCGATAGAAGCCAATACAAATACTCCTTTATCTGATGATGAAAAAAAACAGGGATTCGAATCGCTTTTTGATGGCAATAATCTTGATAAATGGATTGGTAACAAAGTTGGCTATGCGTTGGAAGATGGAGTGATTGTAACACATCCTGAACTAGGTGGTGGTAATCTGTATACTGCAGAAGAGTTTTCAAATTTTGAATACCGTTTCGAATTTCAATTAACGCCTGGTGCCAATAATGGTTTGGGTATTCGAACGCCAACAGAAGGTGATGCTGCTTATGAAGGTATGGAGTTACAAATTCTAGATAATGAATCACCTATCTATGAAAAATTGAAACCTTATCAGTACCATGGTTCTGTTTATGGTGTTATACCAGCTAAAAGAGGGTATTTAAAGCCGACTGGCGAATGGAACACCCAAACAGTTATTGCCAAAGGCAATAAAATAAAAGTAATCTTAAACGGTCAAGTCATTTTAGATGGGGATATCCAAGAGGCCTCAAAGAATGGCACCATGGATGGCAATAAACATCCTGGCTTGATGAATGCTAAAGGTCATATTGGCTTTCTTGGTCATGGTGATGTAGTAAGATTCAGGAATATACGGATCAAGAAATTATAAATAAGCTTTGCTAATTTTATATCTGAAATCAGAAATATGAAATACATGAAATTATTATTACTATCCATTCTGTTTTGTTCTGTAAGCAAAGCACAAGATTTGCATGGTGCATGGGTTAGAGATTTAGATACAGCCATCCAATACATGACGATAGTCGATAATTATTTTGTGGTGACCACATTCCATATAGATAATAAAAAGTTTATCAGAACAAGAGGTGGAAGAATCAATATTGATCAAGAAAATATTTCTGGTGTAGTTGAATTCAACACGGACAATAAGGATGAGGTGAAATTAGCCTTTAGTTATGATCACAAATTAAAAGGCAAGAAACTGCATCTACCTGCTGAAGGTATTTCAAAAGAATGGACAAGGGTAGACGATGGCAAAACTGGTTTGTCGGGAAACTGGCAAATTGTTGGACGTCATCAAAATGGCAATATGGTGCCTATGAATCCAGGTGCTAGAAAAACCATTAAAATCATGTCAGGTACTCGTTTTCAGTGGGCAGCTATTAATTCAGAAACGGGTGAGTTCTTCGGAACAGGAGGTGGATCATACACCTTCAAGGATGGCCAGTATACTGAACAAATAGAATTCTTCTCAAGAGATGCATCTAGAGTAGGGGCTTCTCTTTCCTTTGATGCTGAAATCAAAGACGGTGATTGGCACCATAAAGGCAAAAGTTCAAAAGGAGATCCAATCCATGAAGTATGGAGTAGAAAGCACCACAAGAAATAACATAAATCTTTCTGAAAACGAATTGAGAAGTTACTTCTGGATTATATTCAAGTTGATAGATAATTCTTTAAGCTGACTATCATCAATTGTTGATGGGGCATCAAGCATTACATCTCTTCCTGAATTATTTTTCGGGAAGGCAATGAAGTCTCTAATACTTTCACTTCCACCTAGAATAGAGCAAAGTCGATCAAATCCAAATGCAATTCCACCATGTGGAGGAGCGCCGTATTCAAAAGCACCAAGTAAGAATCCAAACTTATGGAGCGCTTCTTCTTGCGTCATACCCAATGCCTCAAACATCTTCTCTTGAAGTTCTCTTTGGAAGATTCTAATTGACCCACCACCAATTTCATTACCATTCAAAACCATATCGTAGGCGTTCGCCTTGATCTGTGCATAGGGATGTGAAAGGTAATTAGCTGCATCGCTGATCTTTGGATCGTTTTCAATCATGGTTTGAATTTGCGATGGCTTAGGTGAGGTGAATGGATGGTGACGTGCTACCCATCGATTTTCTTCTTCAGCATATTCGAATAGTGGGAAATCGAGAACCCACAATAATTTGAATTCATCTTTCTTTCTAAGACCCATTTGCTCACCCATTTCAAGTCGCAATTCACTCATTGCTTTACGGGTTCTTTCTTCGGCCCCAGCAAGTACTAAAATGATATCACCTTTTTGAGCAGCGGTTGCTTCAGCAATTAATTTCAAGCGCTCTTCACTGTAGAATTTATCGATGCTACTTTTCAAGCTACCATCTTCATTGAATCGGATGTAAGCTAGGCCCTTCATGCCTATCTGCGGACGCTTTGCCCATTCAGTCAGTTCATCCAATTGCTTTCTGGTAAAGGCAGCACCGCCAGGAACAGCTATTGCAAGCACTGTTTCGGCACCATCAAAAACAGGGAAACCTGCTTCGTTGATGAGTGCAGCATGGTCTTGTTTATTGAGGTATACAGATGATGGTTTCTTTAAAGTGCAGATTTTCATACCAAACCTGATATCAGGCTTATCGTTTCCGTATGTCCACATGGCATCTTCCCAAGTAGTACGTTCAACTGCTTCAGTATAGTCGATGTTTTTTACATCTTTGAAAATTCTTTTGATCAAATTTTCAAACATATTGAGAATGTCTTCCTGTTCTACAAAAGCCATCTCACAATCGATCTGTGTAAATTCGGGTTGTCTGTCAGCTCTTAAGTCTTCATCTCTGAAACACTTTACAATCTGGTAGTACCTATCGTAGCCACTCACCATCAATAATTGTTTGAATGTTTGAGGTGACTGTGGAAGTGCATAAAATTGTCCAGCATTCATCCTAGATGGCACCACAAAATCACGTGCACCCTCAGGAGTAGACTTAATTAGAAAAGGAGTCTCAATATCCATGAAGCCTTGTTCATGCAAATAGTTTCTTGCTGCACGGTTCACGGAATAACGTAGTTCTAAATTTCTTTTTACAGCGTTTCTTCTTAGGTCGAGGTACCTGTATTTCATCCTCAAATCATCTCCACCATCAGTGTCGTCTTGAATGGTGAATGGAGGAACAGCTGATTTGTTTAATATCTTAAAAGATTGAACATCAATTTCAATTTCACCTGTAGGTATAGCTGTGTTTTTATTGCTTCTCTCAATTACTTTTCCAGTCGCCTGTAACACAAACTCCCGCCCTAGTGGATTTTCATCCAATATAGGGTTAAGTGATTCGTTGAACACCAACTGCGTAATACCATAACGATCACGAAGGTCCACAAATGTGATGGCACCAAATTTTCTAACGGTTTGCACCCATCCGGCAAGAGTTACCTCTTTGGTGTTGTCAGTTAACCTTAGCTCTCCACAAGTATGCGATCTGAACATAATGTTTATTTTGAATAGGCTGCTAGGCCTTGGTTTGCGGCCTCAAAGATACTTCAAGCAGGGGATAAAACGAGTGATTACTTAGCTGCTTTGGCGGCTTCCTCTTCTATGACTTTTTCTGTTTGCTGATGCACCTGATCTTCAAAATCCTCTTTATGCATGTAAACTAAGTAGTAGTATCCCAAAATGAGCAGACCTATACTGAAAGGGAAGATGGAGAATTGTCTTAATCCCCAAGAACCAATGAGGTTTTCATCCCATCCGTAAAATTCTCCAACCATCCAAGTACAGTTTGCAGTAATCCAGAAATCTATGGCCAGGTTATGCAAAAATTCACTGGTAATTTTTCTTGTCTGATAGGTAATTAGAACGGCTACCAAAAGGGTAGGTACAATCATGATGAGGGCTGGAATTTTAAAATTCAATGCCCAACAGCCATCTTTAATCAACCACAATAGAATATGAAGGTTTTCTACTCTCCTGAATTTATAGGGGATATAGTAGACGGTCGATTTTTTCATCAGAGCTTATTGCTATTTTATTGAAAGGATTATCCTTTCATGGCTTCTGCCATTGTTTTCCCAATGTCAGCCGGACTATCCACAACATGAATACCACACTCACGCATGATCTTCATTTTTGCAGCTGCGGTATCATCAGATCCACCTATGATGGCACCAGCATGGCCCATTCTTCTTCCAGGAGGCGCAGTCTGACCAGCAATAAAGCCTACAACAGGTTTAGTGCCGTTTGCTTTTATCCAATTGGCAGCTTCAGCTTCCATACCACCACCAATTTCACCAATCATTACAATTCCCTTGGTTTCTGGATCTTTCATTAATAATTCTACAGCTTCTTTGGTAGTTGTTCCGATGATGGGATCACCGCCAATTCCGATTGCTGTTGTTACACCAAGACCAGCTTTTGCAATCTGATCTGCTGCTTCGTAGGTGAGGGTACCCGATTTAGAAACAATACCAATATTTCCTTTCTTGAAGATAAAACCTGGCATTATACCCACTTTACACTCTTCTGCTGTGATAACACCTGGGCAGTTAGGTCCGATCAAACGTGTTGTTTTACCTTGAAGATAATTTTTAACCTTAACCATGTCCTGAACAGGGATTCCTTCAGTAATACATACTACCAGGCTAATTCCAGCCTCAGCTGCCTCAATAATGGCATCACCGGCAAATGCTGGGGGTACAAAAATGATACTTACATCAGCGCCTGTGTTTTTAACTGCATCAGCTACTGTATTGAAAACTGGCCTATCGAGGTGTGTGCTGCCGCCTTTTCCAGGGGTTACACCACCTACAACTTGTGTTCCGTATTCAATCATTTGAGTAGCATGGAAAGTGCCCTCAGTACCTGTAAAACCTTGTACGATTACTTTCGAAGATTTGTTCACTAGAACTGCCATGGTTATCTTAAATTTTGTGAGGCGAAGGTAATGAAAACTAAAAACTTTTTACTTCAATAAATCATCCATATTTCTGCTATTGTCAATCTTTCCTTTGATCTCCAACATGCGCATGTCTTTGGCGTCTTGAAGGAATTCAGAGGCGAAGATGAAGTTATTGAGTCGCTCATTTTTACTGAAAATAATCTCTTTATTGGTGCCTTCCCACTCTTTTTTGCCCTGATACATATAAAGAATACGGTCACCTATTTCCATAACACTATTCATGTCATGGGTATTGATGATGGTCGTGATGTTGAAATCAGTGGTGATTTCTCGAATGAGTTTATCTATTACTAGGGACGTTTGAGGGTC
Source organism: Bacteroidota bacterium (assembly GCA_039805205.1). Taxonomy (GTDB): domain Bacteria; phylum Bacteroidota; class Bacteroidia; order Chitinophagales; family Chitinophagaceae; genus Pollutibacter. The sequence goes on along the minus strand of JBDLUR010000268.1, from coordinate 3,825 downwards.
TAAGCCTGAATTGGGCTCATCACAGAATAAATATTGTGGGTTAAGAACTATTGCTCTGGCAATACCCACCCTTTTTTTCATACCTCCACTCAATTCGGCAGGATATTTTTTATGTGCTTGACTCAAATTAACTCTGTCGAGTACTTCATCAACCCTTTTTTGTTTTTCAGCCTTTGTTTTGTTCGAAAACATGTCTAACGGGAACATGATGTTTTGTTCTACTGTCATGCTGTCAAATAACGCAGACCCTTGAAACAGCATACCGATTTTTCTCCTCATTACTTTTTTCTCATCTGTATTCATATGAGAGAAATTCTGACCATCATAGGAGATATCTCCCTGATCGGGAATGAGTAGTCCTACTAAGCATTTCATCAAAACCGTTTTGCCACTTCCGCTCGCACCAATGATCAGGTTGCATTTCCCAGTATCAAATTCTGCAGAGACATCGTCTATTACTGATTTACCAGAAAACCCTTTTTTTATATTATTTATAGTGATCATGTTCTCTGCTTAAAGTAGTATGGCTGCCAATAAATAATCTGCTAGTAATATCATTACGCAACTCACTACCACAGCTGTAGTACTGGCTCGTCCAATTTCAAGCGCACCACCTTTAACATTATAACCAAAATAGGCTGGAATGGCAGTGATGATAAATGCAAAAGAATAAGCTTTGGTTAATGCAAAGGTTACGTTATAGGGCATAAAATCTGCTTGTAATCCTCTGTCATAAATTTCATGAGGTAAAATACCTGTTATGTCACCAACAAATCTTCCTCCCCAAATGCCAAGTGTCATTGCAATGATTACTAATAAAGGAATGGTTAAAAGTGCGGCAATTATTTTAGGTAAAATCAGGTAAGCTTTTGTATTAATACCCATTATTTCTAATGCATCAATCTGTTCACTAATTCTCATATTACCAAGTTCGCTTGAGATTTTACTACCTACTACACCTGCAAGTACAATACAAGTAATGGTGGGAGCAAATTCTAAAATGACACTATCCCGAACAATTTGTGCAATTACAGTTCTTGGTATGATAGGGCTAACAAATTGATAAGATGTTTGAACAGTTGATACTGCACCAATGAACAATGAAATGATAGAGACGATTCCCAATGATCCAATACCCAATTCAGCACACTGATGCATGAGTTCTTTCCAGTACATGCGGGTTTGTTCAGGCTTGGTAAACATGCCTTTGATCATCAAAATAAACTCACCAAATCGTGTGAATATATTCATGCTTATACTCCTTTCTTCATTTTATATTGCGCATCAATTACTGCAATAAGGACCATGTTAAGAATGCTTCTAGTTGATGAGCCGAGTTGAAGAACATGGACTGGTTTTTTTAATCCAAGTAGAATTGGTCCAATTGCATCTGCTTCACCCACCTCTTGCAACAAATTGTACGCAATATTTCCAGCACTTAGGTTAGGGAAAATAAGTGTGTTAACAGCTCCTTTATCAACTAGCTCAGAGAAAGGATAGTTCTCTCTCATGATTTCTTTGTTAAAGGCAACTATGCCCTGTACCTCTCCATCAACAATTAAAGATGGATTTTTTTGCTTTACTATTGATCTTGCAGTTCTAACTGTTCTTGCTTCAGGCGTATCGCTACTTCCAAAGTTAGAGTAACTCAACATAGCAATCCTAGGTTCAATCCCAAGTGATTTCACTTCCTTCGCAACAAGAAGTGTAATATCCGCTAACTCTTCTGCAGTCGGATTGAAATTGACCGTTGTGTCTGCCAAGAACAACGGACCTTTTTTAGTAAGCATGATATACATTCCAGCAATTTTGCTAACGCCATCTTCAGTTCCAATAATTTGAATAGCGGGTCTAATAGTATCTGGATAGTTTCTACTTAATCCTGAAATCATCGCATCAGCATCACCCATTTCTACCATCATGCAACCATAATAGTTGCGATCTTTCATGAGTTTTGATGCTTCGTATTTGTTAACTCCACGACGCTGGCGTTTACTGAAAAAGATTTCACCATATGCTGCACGCTGTTCGGCAAGTGAGTCGCTTTTAGGATTGATGATATCCATGCCGTCAATAACAATACTATTTGCTTCTGCAAGTGAATGAATAACGTCAGGATTACCCAATAAGATAGGGAAGGCAATCCCTTCATCCAAAGCAATTTGTGCAGCTTTTAAAACCTTAACATTTTCGGCATCTGCAAAAACAACACGCTTAGGATCTTTTCTAGCTTTACTACCCAGTGCACGAATAAGTTGATTGTCGATGCCCAACCTTTTGTTCAATTCAATTTCGTATGCACTCCAATTGGTGATTGGTTTTTTTGCAACACCACTTTCTATTGCGGCCTTTGCAACTGCAGGGGAGACGGTGCTTAATAGACGTGGGTCAAGTGGTTTTGGAATTATATAATTTGGTCCGAAAGCAATACAGGTTTCATTGTAAGCCATGTTTACAATATCTGGAACTGGCTTCTTCGTGAGTTCTGCTAATGCTTTAACAGCTGCTAATTTCATGGCCTCATTGATCTGTGTAGCTCTAACGTCCAATGCGCCCCTGAATATGTAAGGGAATCCCAACACGTTGTTAACCTGGTTAGGATAATCAGATCTGCCAGTGGCCATGATGATATCAGTCCTTACCGAAGTAGCATCTTCCCAGGTGATTTCTGGATCAGGATTTGCCATGGCAAATACTATCGGCTTTGCTGCCATCTTCTTTACCATGTCTTTGCTTACAATATTTCCTTTACTCAATCCGATGAAGACGTCTGCATTTTCAAAAGCCTCCTCCAAAGAAATATCTTTATGGTCGACAGCAAAGGTTTGTTTTCTGTCATCCAAATCAGTTCTTTTTGTATGAATCAAGCCTTTTGAGTCAAACATCCACACATTCTTCCTTTGTGCACCTAATGCAACATAGAGCTCAATACAGGCAACAGCTGCAGCGCCTGCACCGTTTACCAATATTTTGATGTCTTCAATATTTTTTTCTTGTAACTCTAGTGCATTGAGCAAAGCAGCAGCACTAATGATTGCAGTCCCATGCTGATCATCGTGCATCACAGGAATATTCATTTCCTCTTTCAATCTTTTCTCAATGTAAAAACATTCCGGTGCCTTGATATCTTCGAGGTTAACACCACCGAAAGTAGGTTGTAATGCTTTTACAATTTCGACAAATTTAACTGGGTCCTTTTCATCGATTTCTATGTCGAATACATCGATGTCTGCAAAGATTTTGAACAATACTCCTTTTCCTTCCATAACTGGCTTTCCTGCTTCAGGTCCGATATCACCCAAACCAAGAACAGCTGTTCCGTTACTGATTACTGCAACAAGGTTGCCCTTGGCTGTATACTTATAGACATTTTCAATGTCGTCATAAATTTCTTTACAAGGCTCAGCAACACCCGGGGAATAGGCTAATGAAAGATCACGTTGTGTCTTTGCCTCTTTTGTTGGGATGACTTCAATTTTACCTGGTCTTCCTTTCGCATGATACTCTAAAGCCTGTTCTCTTCTCAGTTGTTTTTTTGGCATAAACATTCGTTTAATTAATCTATCCTCTTGCGCCTAAAAAAGCCATCATACTGATGCCCATTTTTATCGCTTCTTCATCTATATCAAATGTTGGAGTATGAACTCCTGAAACAATTCCTTTTTTTATGTTGCCCGTTCCTAGTCTGTAAAAACATCCAGGAATTTCTTGGGTGTAGTAACCAAAGTCTTCTGCACCTAAACTTATCTCCGCTTCTCCAACATTATCATCTCCAATTAATGCTTTAGCGAGGGTTCTGGCTGTTTCTGTTGATGTTATGTCGTT
>JBDLUR010000267.1:0-2980 GCA_039805205.1 Bacteroidota bacterium | reverse complement strand
TTTCGCCATCTATTGTACTCGATTCTATCAAAAAAGTGCATCAAGTTGATTCACTCGTTTCAATTCAGCTAATTGATATTTTAGGTAAGCCCTATTACCAAGTAAGATGTATTTCAGCAATACATGAAATGAGTACGCATACAGATCACCATGAGCTGATGAATCACTTGGCGAATGCACAGTCAGGCGCTTTGAGATCGCCACTTTCTGAGCAAGAGGCCATTGAAGTAGCAAAGAGGCACTTTGCAGATGAAGCAAAAGTTATTTCAGTTCAAAAGGTAGACTCAATTCATCCTCATCATGAGTATAGGTCTGGTGAATTACCTGCTTATGCCATCACTTTTGAGCATCCTACCAACACCACAGTTTATGTTGCTACTGAGCTAGGGACAGTTCAAAAATTCAGAAACAACAAATGGCGAGTGTTTGATTTTTTATGGATGATGCATACCATGGATTATGAAGGGCGGGATAATTTTGGAAATCTATTGCTGAGGATATTTTCAGTATTCGGACTAATAACAGTACTGTCAGGTTTTTTACTTTTTATAATCTCCTCAAAATCTCTGAAAAAGGGAATAACTCGTTAAAGAATTTGTGCCACATCTTGTTTATCTTTAAGATGAAACAATTGTAGCCAAATGCAAAATCCCAAAAACAACAACAGGAGGTCCTTTCTCCGAAACAGTGCGGCCATTGCGGCCGGATTTTTTATTGTTCCGCGACATGTTTTAGGAAGAGGGTATATACCTCCAAGTGATCAGCTTACTAAAGGTATAATTGGTGTAGGTGGTATGGGGCGTGGACATATACCCTATGCGGGCACAAGGGTTGTCGCTATTTGTGATGTAGATAAAAAACATTTGAATGAAGTTGCTACTAGTATAGGTGGAGGAGTCAAAACCTTTCACGACCATAGAGAGTTAATTGCTCTTCCAGAGGTAGATATTGTACATATCGCAACACCTCCACATTGGCATGGCATAATGGCTATTGAAGCTGCAAAGGCTGGTAAAGACATCTGGTGTGAAAAGCCAATGACAAGAACCATTGGCGAGGGTAAAAGAGTAGTGGAGGCAGTCAATCAATACGGACGAATGTTCAGACTGAATACCTGGTTCAGGTTTGAAGATAATTTCTATGGTATGAAAACAAAGGTTAAGCCCATCAAGAAATTAGTTGAGTCTGGTTTGTTGGGATGGCCTCTTACAGTTACAGTGAGCAAGCATACTGGGTTTGATTGGAAGTTTTATTGGGTAGGTAAGACGCAATTAGAAACACAACCTGTTCCTGAAACATTGGATTATGAAAGATGGCTAGGGCCAGCGCCATTCAAACCTTATAATGCGCACAGGGTGCATGGAACATTTAGAGGCTATTGGGATTATGATGGTGGTGGTTTAGGAGATATGGGGCAACATTATTTAGATCCTATCCAATATTTTTTAGGCAAAGATGAAACCAGTCCGGTTTCAGTTGAAGTAGATGCTGAACAACAACACCCAGATGCATGTGGTACCTTCAGAAGAATCACTTATACCTACGATGATGGATGTAAAATAGTATTAGATGGCGAAGCCAAGGATCCAAATGTGCCATACATTGAAGGTCCGAATGGTAAAGTGTTCAATGGTTTCAAATCTACTATTCCTAATCTTGAAGATAAGTTAGCAATGATGCCAGATCCTGAACCACAGGTTACGGACTTCCTTGAATCAGTTCGTTTCAGGAAAAAGTTTGCATTGAACGAATCAAATGGTCATCGTTCCTGTACCATGATCAATATGGGCAAGATTGCATTGCAATTGGGTAGAAATTTAAAGTTCGATCCGGTGGCACAAGTATTTATAGGTGATGACGAAGCCAATCGTTTGATTTATCCTGCAATGCGTGCACCTTGGAACATCTAAATAACCAACTACAATGAAAAAGTCAATCAGTTTATTCATATTCCTGTCAGTTAGTTTCTTTTCTGTTTTTGCACAACAGGCTAAGGTGGACGAAGCATTAGCTTTATTCCCTTATCAACAACAAAGCTCAATACAATCTACCCTTACACAAATGGAGGGTTGGCAAGCTAAAGATTGGAAAGTGGCATATAAAATGCTCGATGATGATTCTTTGAAGCTAAAAGCTACATACGCTATAGATGCTTATGTTCATCATGCAGTAAGTAGTGCTTCTCTTCGTTCATTAGCTGCAGCTAATTTGGTCAGCGGATTGAAGTTGGTTAAGTCTTTTTATGCAAAAGATTTTTTGATACAAGAAATCGGATCATTGGGTGATGATAATTCAGTTTTAAGCCTAAGTAAATATTTATCAGATCCAATCTATGTTGGACCAGCAGCTCGTGCGCTTACAGCTATACACTCTGCTACTGCCAGAGCTGCCCTGTCAAATGCATTGACGAAAGCAGTCGATCCAATGAAGATGCATATTCAGGCTGCATTAGAACATTTTGGTTTTATACTGCCCAACAATTTATCAACGCCAACAAAAGGAAGAATTGGCTTGGTCAATTTTCAAGATCCAAGATTTCTCTTGAAGGTTCAGGATCAAATGGAACAGACGAAAGATCCTGTGACGAAGAGAAATGTATTAGCGAAATTGGAAAAAGTTACCAGTTTCGCTGCATTGATGGTAGCATCAAAGTATTTGGATGATCCAATCTTACAAAAGCAGGCGGCTTCCATCATGGCAAGGATGGCTATTCGTGATAATAGTTTAAGAGGAAGATCGCCAAGAGCTGTATTAGAAAAAGCGTTGCCATTGATTGGCGGAACGGATAGTGTAAGTCTTAGTAAACTTTTAAAGAACCGTTTAAAAGCATTGCCCTATGATAATGGATGGGAATCGTTGTTTAATGGTAAAGATTTAACGGGGTGGAAAGGCTTAGTGGGTAATCCAATTTCTAGAGCAAAGATGAAGCCTGAAGAATTATTGAAAGCAGAAGCGGAGGCCAATGTGAAAATGCAAAACG
>JBDLUR010000266.1:0-6527 GCA_039805205.1 Bacteroidota bacterium | reverse complement strand
AAAGCCTGGTTTTCCAGGGTCACCCAGTTCATCTCAATATTCAATTCATTTCTGGATTCAGTTGAACTAATCTTATAGGTACCTGATTTAGGTCTTTCGCCCTTTTCGTAGGTGCCTTTTTCGGGGAAGAGTTGCCAGGAATAGAGAAAGTTGTAGGCTTGAATCATAACTTGTTAACAACGAATTAGTCAGTTGGTTCTATAATCTGTTTTTTTGGACTGCTATTGGAGTATTTGAACTAATTTTGCACTGTTATGACAATAGAGCAATTAAAAACTATGAGAGACCGCCTTTCTGTCTTGAGGAGGTTTCTTTGACGTTGAGAACAGACAATATAAAGTAAACGAGGACAAGCAAAAGTCGCTTTCACCCGGTTTCTGGGATGATAATAAACGCGCGACTGAAATCCTAAAAAATATCAAACTCAATGAGTACTGGTTGAATTTATACAATTCAACTGCTGCTGCTGTTGATGACTTGACCATTTTATTTGACTTCTGGAAAGAAGGAGAGTGTGAAGAAGAGGAGGTTAAGTTGGCCAATGATAAAGCACTTCATTCTTTAGATGAAGCGGAATTCAAGAGTACTTTAAATCAACCTGAGGATGAATTACCAGCTGTATTGCAGGTTAATAGTGGTGCAGGTGGTACAGAGAGCCAGGACTGGGCTGAGATGCTTGTCCGCATGTACCGAATGTATGGTGAAAAGCAAGGATGGACAGTCACTGAATTGGATTGGCAGGATGGTGATGGTGCAGGTATTAAGTCGGCCGTATTACAATTTGAAGGCCCCTTTGCTTATGGATTCCTCAAAGCAGAAAATGGGGTTCATCGGCTCGTGAGAATTTCTCCTTTTGACAGTAATGCAAGAAGGCATACTTCGTTTGCATCTGTGTATGTATATCCATTGGTAGATGATTCCATTGAAATTGAAGTTTCTCCTGCCGATTTAGAATGGGAGTTTTACCGTGCTGGTGGTAAGGGCGGTCAAAACGTAAACAAGGTAGAAACGGCAGTACGTCTAAAACATATTCCCAGTGGGATTATTGTAGAATGTCAGCAAGCTAGAACGCAAGGTGAGAATAGAGAAAAGGCTTTGAAGATGTTGAAGAGTAAGCTTTACGAAGAAGAAATGAGAAAGCGTGAGGCATTGAAAAATGCTAACAACGCTTCAAAGAAAAAAATTGAGTGGGGTAGTCAGATCAGAAGCTATGTGTTCCATCCTTATAAAATGATCAAAGATCATAGGACTGATTTTGAAGTGGGTAACGTTCAACCAGTAATGGATGGAGAACTGGATGGTTTTATCAAGGCTTACCTCATGATGGAAAAAGAAAATGTCTCTTAATAGTAAATATTAAATTTAATTGATATGAATAACGGTCATTACAGTTTGCCTTTGCCTAAAAACGAAACCGTATTGAGCTATGCTCCTGGCACACCTGAACGTGCAAGATTAAAAGAAGTTTTAGCTGAATTAAAATCTAAGCAAGTTGATGTACCCATGTACATTGGTGGTAAGGAAGTGAAAACAGGCAATAAAATAGCCATTCGACCTCCGCATGAGAAAAAACATATTCTTGGTCATTTTCACTATGGTGAAGCCAAACATGTTAAAGCCGCAATTAATGCCGCTTTAACTGCAAAAGCTGATTGGGAATCTATGCCATGGGAAAGCCGTGCAGCTATTTTCTTAAAAGCCGCCGACTTAATTGCTGGTCGCTATAGACCCTATATGAATGGAACAACCATGTTAGGGCAAAGTAAGAATGTTTACCAAGCAGAAATTGATGCGGCTTGTGAGTTGATCGACTTCTTAAGATTCAACGTACATTATTTGAGTGAAATATATGCGCAACAACCTATCAGTGCTCCTGGAATGCACAACAGGCTAGAGTATAGGCCGCTAGAAGGTTTCGTGTTGGCTGTGACTCCTTTTAACTTTACTGCCATTGGTGGAAATTTACCTGCATCAGCTGCCTTGTGTGGCAATACAGTAGTTTGGAAGTGCGCAAATACACAAGTGTATTCTGCACAAATGTTTATGCAAGTTTTGAAAGAAGCTGGATTACCAGATGGTGTTATCAACTTAATTTATGTTGATGGTCCGGTTTTAGGTGATATATGTTTCTCACATCCTCAGTTTGCAGGTGTTCATTTCACAGGTTCAACCGGAGTATTCAATCAAATGTGGAAGACCATCGGTGCCAATACAGGCATGTATCGTTCTTACCCAAGAATTGTAGGAGAAACTGGTGGTAAGGACTTTGTAATGGTTCATCCTTCAGCTGATGCAGATGTTGTTGCGACAGCCTTGTTAAGAGGTGCATTTGAGTATCAGGGACAAAAATGTTCTGCTGCTTCACGTGCCTATATTCCATCCAATTTGGCTGTAGCTGTCCGCAAGAAATTGATTGCGGGTATCAATAGTTTCAAAATGGGTACGGTTGAAGACATGAGCAATTTCATCAATGCCGTTATTGATGAAAAGTCATTTAATAAGATCAAGTCTTATATCGACAAAGCAAAGCGTTCATCTAAAGTGAAAGTTATTGCAGGTGGAAATTGTGATAAGAGCATAGGATATTTTATTGAACCAACGGTTATTGAAACAACAGATCCAAAGTATACCACCATGTGTGAGGAGATTTTTGGACCGGTTTTAACTATGTATGTCTATCCAGAAAAGAAATATACTGAAACGCTACATTTGGTTGATGAGACTTCTCCATACGCATTGACTGGTGCAATTATCTCCGCAGATCGTGCAGCAATTGTTGAAGCAACTCAAGTATTAAAGCATGCTGCTGGTAATTTTTACATCAACGACAAGCCAACAGGTGCTGTTGTGGGTCAACAACCATTTGGTGGAGGAAGAGCATCAGGAACCAACGATAAAGCAGGTTTCATGTTGAATCTGAACAGGTGGTTAAGTGTAAGAACAGTGAAGGAAACCTTCGAACCACCCAAAGATTATCGTTATCCATTCATGCAGGAAGATTAGTTCTTGCAGTAATGAACCATTATATTTATGCAAGATTTGAATAACATGAAAGGCGTTACTACCATCATGGAAGAAAAGCAGTTGACACTGACCCTGAAAAGGTTGGCTCACGAGCTTATTGAAAATCATTATCCCTTTACAGATACTTGTATTATCGGTATCCAACCAAGAGGTATTGCAATTAGTGATTTTATCACCCAGTACATCAAGGAAATGCATCCTGAAGTGAAACTCAATTATGGAAAGTTGGATATTACTTTCTATAGAGATGATTTCAGGGGGCAAATTCATATTCCCAGCATAACTGAGTTACCATTTTCAATTGAAAGCAAAAAGGTAATCCTCATTGATGATGTCTTGTATACTGGACGAACAATAAGGGCTGCTATGGATGCCTTACTTGATCATGGACGTGCTCAAAAGGTAGAACTCTGTATACTGGTCGATAGGAAATTCAGCAGGGAATTACCAATTCAGCCGGATTATGTAGGAAAATCAATTGATTCAATCGTTACACAGAAAGTGAAGGTGTATTGGGGGGAAGAGAAACGGGTGGTTTTATACGATAGTATTTGAATTTAAATTTTATTGGCTTTTTATACCTCAATCCTATAACTTTGCATCCTAATGCATCTTAGTACAAAACACTTACTCGGCATTAGAGACCTCCTCCCTGAGGATATCCAACTCATTTTAGATACTGCCAAACAATTCAAAGAAGTTTTACAGCGTCCGATTAAAAAGGTTCCTTCGTTAAGGGACATTACGATTGTTAATCTCTTTTATGAGAATTCAACCCGGACGAGAATATCTTTTGAGTTGGCTGAAAAAAGACTTAGTGCTGATACCATCAACTTCTCTGCAAGTGGATCTTCTGTTTCAAAAGGCGAAACGCTTTTAGACACGGTCAACAATATCTTATCCATGAAAGTGGATATGGTAGTGATGAGACATAGTGCTACAGGCGCACCGCATTTTCTTTCTCAGCATATACCTGCAGCAATTGTCAATGCAGGAGATGGCATCAATGAGCATCCAACACAGGCCTTGCTTGATGCTTTGAGTATCACTGAAAAGCTAGGAACGTTGAAAGGAAAAAAGATTGCGATTATTGGCGATATCATGCACTCAAGGGTTGCTTTAAGTAATATTTACTTGCTCACTAAAATGGGTGCAGAGGTAACTTTAGCTGGTCCGCCTACTTTGATTCCAAAGCACATAAAAGAGTCATTTCCAATCAATGTGACCTACAATGTTAAAGAAGCACTTGAGTGGTGTGATGTAGCCAATGTGTTGAGGATTCAATTGGAAAGACAGAACCAAGTCCTGTTTTCATCCCTAAGGGAATACAATCAGGCTTACGGTATCACTAAGCAACTATTACAAAGTATACAGAAAGATATCTTGATCATGCATCCTGGTCCCATTAACAGAGGAGTAGAGCTTGATTCTGATGTTGCCGACAGCGGACAATCCATCATCCTCGATCAAGTTGAAAATGGGGTAGCAGTTAGAATGGCAGTTTTATACTTACTTTCGGGCAGAAAAGAGGCCTCAGCCTAAAACAACTATAATGCAAAGAATCTGTGTTTTCCCTGGAACATTTGATCCAATTACCTTGGGGCATGTTGATGTAATTAAACGTGCAATGCCTATGTTTGATCAAATCATCGTAGCCATAGGTATCAATGCATCAAAGGCGCCCATGTTTAGTCCAGATCAACGAAAGACCTGGATTGAAGAGATTTTTAAGGGGGAAGACAAGATTATAGCTGCTGTTTTCGAAGGACTGACAGTCAATTTCTGTAAAGAAGTAGGTGCTCATCATATACTCAGAGGTATTCGTTACGTGAGTGATTTTGAATATGAAAAGACAATTGCAGATGCCAACAGAACCCTTGATCCATCAATAGAAACTGTTTTTCTCACCTGCGAGCCCAAATACACTTCAGTCGCCTCAACTATTGTAAGGGACATCATTCGAAACGGTGGAGATGCATCCCTGTTCTTACCAGAGGTCGTTGCTAAAAGTATTGTTCAACAACAATCTTGATGGTTGGATACATTTCTTCCAACAGCGTGTAAGCAATTTCTTTCGAGACAAATTTTATAGCAGTGATATCCTCTTCAGTCTGCGGGATAAGTATTTCAGCGCCCCAATTTTGCATTTTAAACCAATGCGATGGTTTCAGTATGGTTTGTCCTTTTTGAGAATAGGTGTGGTAGGTGGTAGTAAGAAAATCTCCTAACATGATGTTTTGCAGTCCTGTTTCTTCTTTTACCTCCCTTACTGCACATTGTTCTAGCGTTTCTCCTTCATCAACCTTACCCTTAGGTAGATCCCAGAATCCTCTTCGGAAGATCATTAGGAGTTCATTTTTTTCATTGAAAACGAGTCCCCCTGCAGCTTCTACAATTACTTTGTCCTTGGTATAGTCTTTGAAGGCTTCTTCAGACTCCAATTGGATAACGCCGTTAGGTTCGTGGATAGTGATGTACATAACTTAATTTCAAAAATTGGTTGGCTTGTTTCATTTTTGTAGCATGACAAACGAAAAAACAGTCGCCGAAAAACTGCTACAAGTTAATGCAGTAAAATTGAACCCCAAAGAACCTTTTACCTGGGCTTCCGGTTGGAAGAGTCCCATTTATTGTGATAATAGAAAAGTATTGGGATATCCCTATGTACGTGATTTCATCAAAAGTGAAATGTGCAATGTACTTTTTGAACAGTTTCCAGAAGCTGAATTATTAGCAGGTGTTGCTACTGCAGGTATTGCCTGGGGTGCGATGTCGGCCGATCAGCTCAAACTTCCATATATCTATGTGCGTCCAAAACCAAAAGAGCATGGTCTAGGGAATCAAATAGAAGGGTATTATGAAAAGGGAATGAAGACGGTGATTATCGAAGATTTGATTTCAACGGGTAAGAGTAGTCTACAGGTTGTTGATGTAGTGAGAGCAGCAGGACTCGAAGTAGTAGGGATGGTTTCCATTTTTAACTATGGATTTGAAGTTGCCAATAAAGCCTGTGAAGAAGCGGGGGTGAAATTTGTATCACTCACCAATTATCCAGCCATGATTTCACTTGCAGTGGAAAAAGGATTGATTGCTGAAGAGGACCAAAACACCTTGTTAAAATGGAGTCAGGATCCTGCTGGATGGGGCAGATAGACTAACTTTAAGTAAAATTATTCATGATGAAAAAGTTGATCTTACTATTGATGCTTGGTTTGGCAGTAGGTGTGAATGCACAACAAAAAAAGCCAATCACTGTAACCATCAATACACCTTCTGTCCAGTGTGATATGTGTAAGAATAAAATTGAAGAGTATTTGAAATATGAGGAGGGCGTTACGAAAGTGGTTGTTAATCCAAAACAAAAAAAGACGACTGTTACCTACCTGACCGACAGAACAAATCTTGAAAACATAAAGACTGCAATAGCCAATGTTGGTTACGATGCAGAAGAAATTAAGGCAGCTAAAGATGCCTACGACAAACTTCCAGCTTGTTGCAAAAAG
>JBDLUR010000265.1:0-5020 GCA_039805205.1 Bacteroidota bacterium | reverse complement strand
TCCAGCAAAGTTGCTGCACAAATTTTTCTACTTGATAATAACTGAAACCACGTTTGACCAAATGATCAAAAACAGTTCGGGTATCAATTACCCCACGAGAAATATAGGGCGATAATCGCGTTACCGCTCCATTGATGAAATTTCTAGATTTACCATAACGAACTGGATCGATATGATCAAATTGGGCAATGATGGATGGATAGTCAGTCGGGATAGTTGATAACATTTCAGTTTAGCGTTTACTGATTTTGTTAAGGGAAATCTGACGCTGTAATGTGCACTTAAAACGGGTGATTTCAGCACTGCGCTTCATGAGATGTTTCTGGCTCACCCCGCTATTGACTCTTTTGCGCCATAAATCAAAAGACTTGCGCTTGAGTTGGCCTCGCATGAGCTTGATGACCTCCGCCTCGGATAAGCCAAATTGAATTTCAATGGCTTCAAACGGAGTTCGATCCTCCCATGCCATTTCAATGATGCGATCAATGGCTATTTGGTCTAATTGTTTCACAGAAGAATTATCCATTGGCTCAATAACACATGGCCAATGAGATTGTTCAAGATAAATCTAGACAATATTAATGGGATAACTTCCTCATTACTATTGATACAGTTGATAAAATTTGAATTTTAGTTTTTTTCAACAAATGTAAACATCCACTTACTGGGATGTTGTGGCATCCTAGCCTTAAAACTTCCTATTGGAACTTTAATCACTACTGTATTCCATCCTTGCTTTAATTTAATTGTAGTTGGTTTTCTATACTCGTACCCTTCATCCACCAACGGAATTTCTACATTTCCCTTTTGCCCTGCTCTTTGCCAAATAGGTGGTTCAATAACAGATGAATTCACCCACACTAGCCCCTCATTGTAATTCCATGCATGAAATGGCGGTGAATCGGAACTGGTATTGCGTGATAAATTATCAAACCCAATCCAAAATTTTCCTACTCGATCTTCATCACTCCAAATTTTAGAAGTAGCATACCAGGTTGTATTTTCTGTTGGTTGGTCAATTGCACCTTTTATCCAAGGCGACCACCAGTGTCTTAATACAATAGTACCTCCAGTTTGATTAAATACTGAAGGAATATCTTTCCCTTCCTTCAACTGCTTTTCAATTGAAAATGATGTCGCTATTTTTCCTTTGTTGTCATAGGGGCCGTATAATTTCCAGTTAATATGAGCTTGCTTTACATAAGGAAATATTTTATTTCCAAAATATTGTTCCCTATTGGCAATCAATCTCTGCTCAAATTCTTTAAAGCCAACCGTATCACCATCATTGATGTTTGCAATCCAACCTTTGATTCCTCCTCCTCTCCAACTACGTTCTGCAAAACTCAACATGCCCGGATAAACAGGATTCATAGTGAGCATATCATCGAAATCTGAAATTGCTCTATCATGCCATACACAAAGAGTTGCACCTAATGCTAGCGAATCGCCATTGTTTCTATCTGCAAGTTGCCGATTATAGATGGTTACCACTGCTTCTAAGGGATCCATATGATTCAAATACAAATGTTTCGAATCAATAAACCTTAACCCCTTCTTTAAATGAGAATCACTTCCATCTTCTCTCCACAATTGCCTAATAGTGGCTTGCTTGAAATTACCTCCTGGCTCCCAACCAATAACTTGCTTCCCTTTACTTTCAATCAAGGAAGACATTTGTGGAACAAAGGATGTATCAATTATTCTGACTTCATCAGAACCAATATGGATGTAGGGAATATCGTAGGTATCACAAATTTCATTAAGGATATTTTCAATAATTTTTTTGCCTTCCACACTCTGCATATCTTTACCCATAGCCCTTTTAAAAGCAGCACTATGCCCGGGCATATCTATTTCAGGTATAAATGCGATATACCTTTCTTTACAAAACTGAATCAGTTCTTTTATCTCTTCTATTGAATAATATTTTCCCTTATCCCTTAACATGTATTCGGGTGCAGTTAACTGCGGGTACTGTTTAATTTGAAATCTCCATGCAATGTCTTCAGTTGGATGAAAATGAAATACATTCATTTTGTATTGGGCCATCACTTCAATTTGCTCTTTTAGCATATCGAAGGGCACATAATTTCTTCCAACATCAATCATAAATCCTCTCCATGAAAATGCAGGCCAATCCTGTATATCACATGTTGGTATGATTACACCATCACGCATCAATTGCCGTAATGTTTGTATCCCATTAAAAATTCCATGTCGAGTTGATGCAGTTATTTCAACCTTATTCTCGTCTACTATCAAATGGTAAGATTCGGCATGTTTATTATTACCATCAGCTTTGGCTATTTTTAATGCAATATGTGGCAAACCGATAGGAGTTTCCTTATTGATAGCAGCAGTAATTCCGTTTTCTTTCAATAATAATACCACTTCTCTTCCTTCTTTTTCTAGCTCACCATTTTCTATCACTACAGATTCAGTTTTATATAATGGAAAAAAAGTATTGCTCCATTCTATTTTCTGTGGATAAGGAATCAATGCAGGCTTGTTGGTTAATTGATAGACATAGGGGTACACCAAATGTTTCCATAACATATAGCCTTCACCCATCAAGTGAAGACCATCATTCGTATAACGCTTATCCAATTTACCATCTGCACCTAAAAAGAGAGTGTATAAATCTAGGTAGGTAAATTGATGCGGTTTAGCCGCAGCGTTTAATTTTTCATTTACCTGTCTAATTAGATGTGCCTTACTGGTATGTCCACCAAATTTGTTGTAGAAATCAGTAACTGGCAAAATACTCTGTACAATTATTTTTGTTCGTGGCGAATATTGATGCATGTAATCAACAGCAATCAAAATATTTTTTACCACACTATCCACTGAAATACCTCTTGCCAAATCATTGACTCCTATCATCAAAAAAAGCATCGCTGGTCTGCCCTTTGCTATATCATCTATACGGTGTAAAATTCCTGCACTGATATCGCCACTTATGCCCCTGTTCTTGATCTTGTTATCCTTAAACAACTCTGACCACTCAGATCCATCAGTAATACTATTACCAAGAAAAATAACATCATTTTCTGTCTTTGGTAATAGTTTAAAAAGGGCTACCCTTTGATAGTAATAAGTGGAGAATATTGAATCAGAATAGGTTGGAAGTTGTGCATGAAGCAATTGCACATTGAGTAAAAATGCATGAAGAATTAGAAGTTTATTTAAATATTTCATACAAGCAGATTAGTGGACTTTCATCTTAAATGTAGAAGCAGGAAGTAGTGCCTCGTTTACCAAATTACTTTTACTGTACGGCCTCCAACCATAATAAATATATTCTGGCTTAACCTTTGTATAAATAACTACTTTGTTTTTTTCTAGAAAACACGTCACCTCATTAATGCCATCAAATGAAAACTCTTTGAGTTCCTTCCCATCTGAAGTTTGTAATTGGTTTGCATGATTAAATGTGATCGTAAGTTTTCCTTTTTTATACTTCACCCTATTAGGAAGTGGCCCACTTACCTCAATTTTTTGTTGGTATAAATCACGTAAAGCCCATCTCGACAATCTCTCTCCTACTGTTTTCTTGTCCCTCGGGTGAACATCTGTTGGGTGTCCTATATCTGTAGTAACCACCATACCACTATAATTGATTTCATTCAATAGCTTTCTTTGCTCGTCTCTAAACCACGGCCAAAGCTCTCGCTGAATGGAAGAAAGTTGAACCCAATAAACAGGTAATTGTCGGTTATCCCACAATGCTCTATAGCTGTTAACCATAACTTGAGATAACGCTCCATATTCTACTACAGACCGTGACTCCTCAGCATTGCTTTCACCCTGATATACCAATATACCTGCAATGGGTAAATCTTTTAACGCATAGACTCCACTTGAGAAAGCAAATCCAGGTTTAAAAGCATGATTAGGACCTAGTTCATCTTTATATACTGGATTGATAGTATCCAAATTTTGGCGACCCCTTAACCTGATCCATTCAGGTAAGGAGTCATTGTATCTCCAATCTCCCTTAACCTTATGGGAAAACTGCGCACTATTTTTTAAGGCATTTGCGTCTATGAATGTTTCTAGAGGAGCACCACCAATTGATAAGTTAATGAGTCCAGTTGGCACCGTTACTTTTTTGGTGATAGCATCCGCAAAATAAAAAGCTACTGCGCTCATATTTGACAAGGTAGACAAAGAAGCTACTTGCCATTGTGACCACTGGTAAAATGAGGAATTTGATAAGCGACTTATCAGAGAATCATTAAAAGATTGATTGAATATATTTCTTCCTGCCGGAGGGGGATTAGCGAATCGAATCAAATGATGGGTAAGAGAAGAAGAAAATTGAGACCAATGTTTCTCATTTCGCATTGGCCATTCCATATTTGATTGACCAATACACAACCAAACATCGCCAATTAGTATATCGGTAAATTTTTTAACCAGTCCATCTGCTTCAATTTTCAACTCAATAGGCTGTTCTGATTGTACGCGAGAAGCAAATTGTAACCTCCATTGTCCTTCAGGAGTTACAGTTGTGTTTTTAACTTCAGTACCTAAATAACAGACAAGCTTTGTATTGGGTACGCCAGTTCCCCAAACAACAATAGGTTTTCCTTTTTGCAAAACCATATGATCAGAGAAAGGATCTGCTACTTTAAACTGTGCGATTAAAACATGGGGAAATAAAAACAATATGATTATAAAATACCTCATTAAACTATTGAAGCATCTTTAAGCAATTGCCAACAATACCATTCTTGACGAGGAACATGAAAAGCACCTTTGAACAAGTTACCTTTTGCTGCTTGTGAAAGCCTTCCATCTCTATGCAGGTATCCATACCATTCGCCATTGCGTTGGTCGCGAAAATGGGTATATGCATATTCATGAACCATTTTATGCATGGTTGCATATTTATCCTTCCCAGTAATTTGATAAGCAAGTAAAGTGGCTATGATTGCCTCGTTATGTGGCCACCAAAATTTCATATCATGCCAGTATTCTTGAACTGGCTTCCCATACACATCTCTAAAATAAA
>JBDLUR010000264.1:0-4805 GCA_039805205.1 Bacteroidota bacterium | reverse complement strand
TGCCATTTGCATCTTGAACTGGTAGAGTTGGACGCACCACGTTGGTGTTGACGATGAAATTTCTGTAGGTGCTATAGTAAGCGTTGATATCAATAATTAGTCTTGTTGCAATTTCAGTTTTATAACCAAGTTCAAATGCTGTTTGTTTTTCAGGTGCTATATAAGAGACGTTTGATACCTCTAAATTTCCAACGCTGCTTGAAAGTGCTTGTTGGTAGGTAGCGCCAGCATTGGTTGCAGCAGTAAACGCATTGTTAAATGCCAATACCGATGAATTAGTATAGGAGTTCTCATAGGCATTAAACCCTATTGTGTTTTCAGGTGCTCCGCCTAGTAATGTAACTGGTCCGGATACGATTAACACATATTGATCGACTGGAGTAGGGTTTCTAAAACCAGTTTGAAAAGAAGCACGAATGAAACCTTCTTTTTGAACGCGATAAGTCGCAGAAAGTCTTGGCGTTAGGTTTCCTTTAAAATTTTTATTCTTATCAAATCGAATTGAACTTGTTAGTCTGAGTTTATCATTCAATAAATCTCTGTTGGCTTGTAAGAATAATCCGTATTCATGGTAGTAAATATTTTGTCCCTTATCGTTGAATAGTGAATTATTTGACGATAATTTATAGGTTCGATAGTTGCCCCCAACCGTTAGATCAATCCATTGTTTTAAACCTGTAAAATGATATTGTCCTTCTGTATGAAAGAAATTACTAGTTGAGTTGGTTCGAGCACCAACTGGACCATTGATCCTGCTATAAGCATCCTTCAGTGATTCAAATGATTCAGAGCCAGGCAGGAAACGTCCTTCATCTGCAAAAGCACGTGCACTGCTGTGTTTATTTGGAGTAATGTTATTGATGTTTCCTTTGTAAGCCTGTTCGTATCTATTGAACCATGTAGCATCTGCAAGATCAGCGGCAACTACATCGCCATTAAGATTTTTTACCCATTGACGGTTGATGATTTGTCCGAGTGTTCTTGTATTGTAATATCCATTAAAGTTCTCCCAAACAAAATAATTTCTAATGAAATAGTCGTGGCCATGCAATTCAATTTTACTGGTATTCATGGTAAAGTTTCTAGTAGAGTATCTAGAACTTCCAGAATAATTAGAATTACCTCTGCCCATATTTTGTTGAACAATCAATTCAGTATGTGGGGTAAGCTTGAAATGAAGAGCCCCGTTTAGCTTTAAGCTGTACACATTCATGTCCGACAAATATTTTTCTTCGTATCCTGTTCTAGATACTAAACCTACTCCTGGGATGTTTCGAGCTACTTCATCACCGTATGTATTTAATTCATCTTTGCCGGGGTTATTGGGTCCGCGAAAATCAGGAGGAGTTAAAGCACTCACATCTGTTTTATTGTTGGCGTACCAATCAAGCCCTGTCAAATAACCTGCATTGAATTTGAATGCAATTTTTTCTGTTAGCTTTTTTGCGAACCTTAAAGAGTAGTCGGTAAACCCTCTTATTCCTGTTTCAGTCTCGTTGATGTGGTTGATGCCATTTTTGAGTTGAACAGATAGTCCCTCGTGTTTGAATGGATTTTTAGAATGCATGTACAACACACCATTAAAAGCGACTGGTCCGTATAACGCTGAAGATGCACCTGGAATGAGTTCCGCATTATCCAAATCGAGGTCAGTGATAGAAAATTCATTTCCAAAAACCCAACCCAAGGATGGCGATTGCTGATCTACGCCATCAACCAATTGAAGGAAACGGGTATTCTGACTTCCTCCAAATCCTCTTGTATTGACTTGTTTATAGTTTAGTCCGTTTGTAATGAGGTCCATACCCTTTAGCATTCTCAATCCTTCGTAAGCGTCAATTGATGGTGTTTCTATTACGTTTCTGTTACTATAATGCTCTATACTAACGGGTGATCGTAATATCGACTCTTTGGTTCTTGAAGCAGAAAAAACCAATGGTTTTAATTCTGAATAGTGCGGATCTAGATAAACAGTTATAGAAGCTGATTCACGTGTCAATGATATTTCTTTGTCGTCATACCCTACGCAGGTTAATAATAATCTTAACGAGTCAGCACCAGCAGCAAAATAAATTTCGAACCTTCCATCTATAGCAGAAATTCCACCAGCTGTTTTTCCCTTGATACGAATACTTACTCCACTCAAAGGAGCTTTAGAAGCATTGTTAAAAACTGTTCCAGAAATTTTATTTGATTCTTGTGCTAATACAGCAGCATTCACAAACAAATGCACGAATAGAATGAATAGAAAATGCTTCATAAATATCATTTAGGCAAAAGCCCCAATGAAGGGGCTTTAAATTTTCGCAAAAGTAAATATTCATTTGCAAACCCTAAGACTTTTGCAGCATTAATTGCTATTTCCTTTCACCCTGCTTTTAACATCATCACTACCAGAACTATTTTTGATGACAGGTTTATATGTTTTACCAAACCTATAGATAAAACTCAGGTTGAGAATTCTGTTGTCCCGCTTATTTGAAAAGCTAGCCTCTGTTCTACTAAAGCTAATATCTCCTTTGGGCACATTTGTGTAGAAAATATCGCGAATACTGAATTTAAGTGTTCCTTTGTTTTTCAAGATTTGTTTTTGGGCTGCGAAAGTAACTTGACTAAGTGGTTGTACAACAATCTGTCCTTCTATGCCTTTTGTTCTGTACCATCCACTAAGTTCTGCGCTCCACCCTTTCTTAAATTTGAATTGGTTATTGATGTTCACCAACAACATATTTATTTGGTTATTCAATGGATCGCCATTTACTTCACCAAGGTATTTGTCATAACTATAATTCAAATAGATGTTAGTTGAAAAAACCTTCTTTGCTTCAAGTTGGGCGTTAATGGCAATACCCATATTTGTTCTTTTACCAACATTTGATCGACTAACAATCGTAGCATAATCTTTCTGGGTGAATGATTCAGCAAAAATCTTATTGGTGTTGCTATAGTTAAGTGTTGTACTTAAAAAGCCTTTAAACACATGGGTAAACTCAATATTATTAGTTATCTGTGGTTGTAAAAATGGATTGCCAGTTTGATAAGTAAAGTTATCAATATAGAAAACGAAGGGGTTTAAAAATTCATAATTAGGACGGTCTATTCTTTTGCCATAACTCAACGATAGCTGATGCTTATCATTTACGGTATAGGAGAGAAAAGAGGTTGGAAAAATATTGATGTATGATTTTGTGAAGCTAGAATCATTCTGTTGGGTATTTCCTTTCTGATCACCGGTTACATTGGTGTTTTCAGCACGGATCCCTACTTGCGCGCCAAATTTCTTCCATTGTTTATTGAGATTAACATATGCAGCATTGATATTTTCTTTGTAGAAAAAGGTATTCGTTTTATTAAAATCAACTTCCTCAATATCATCAATAATATTAAAAAAATTAGCCTCATTATTGGTTTCTACATAGCTAGATTTTAAGCCAGCTTCAAACTTAGTATTATTTTTTAGGGGATGAGTATAGTCAGTTTTTATTGTTGCAATTGATATGGAAACAGGAAAATTTCCTCTTAATATGTTATTGCTTTTTAAAATATTATCAGGACTATAATTATTGTTCCTCAAAAGACTTGCACCACTTGCATTGAATTTACTAAAGTCAATATCTACAGAAATTTCCTTTCCATTGCTATCGATTTTATGTTGTAAATAAAGGTTACTTGAAATATTGCTCCATTTATTATTGATGTCATTAGTCGATTGTACTATGGAGTCAATTATTTTATCCTTGTTTTGTAATACTGTGTTGTTGTTAAATCTTAGTCTTTCTGGATTGGAAAAACCTGACACCACAAAACCAATATTTGTTTTTTTGTTGAGCTGGTAGTCGAGGCCGAATTTAAGATTGGTATTATTTCTTTGATCACTTTTTTCTTTAGATAGTTGTGTAAATATTGCATCAACTTGATTATTATCATTTCTAAAGGTGCGATCTACATTCAAATCATTGAAGCCATCCCAATTGCTATAACTACTGTTGGTAAAAAGATTGATCTTGTTTTTACGGTAATTGAGCTGAAGACTATTACTATTTCTATTGTACCTACCTTGTCCCACACTACCGGTATAAGTTCCATTAAACCCTTGGGTTTTGCTTTTTTTAGTTTTGATGTTGATTACACCTGCATTACCAGCTGCATCATATCTAGCTGGTGGATTAGTCATCAATTCAATTTGTTCAATTGTAGAGGCCGGAAGAGATCTCAAGTAATTGAATAGGTCGGATGGCGTGAGATAAGTTTGCCTCCCATCTATAAGTACAAGAACTGCTTGTTTTCCTTTCAGAGAAATATTACCGTCTTTATCTACAGAAACACCTGGTGCTTTCTCTAGTACTTCCACTACACTGTTGCCTGTATTACCAGGTGAAGCATCTACGTTCACTACAGTACGATCAATCTTTTGCTCAATCATTAGTTTTTTTGCCTGGATTACAATCTCTTTAAGTGCAGCAGTTTTAGTTTCCATTACTTGTACCAACTCCATAAAGCCATTTGTGTTTTTTGTAATCACAGCTGGAATATTAATTGTGAAGTCGTTGAAGCCCACCCTGGTGAGATCAATTTTTAATGGAAGGAGAGGCAGGTTGTCCATACCAATGACACCATCACTAGTAGAAACATATGTTTTTATTAGAATACTATCATTTTTAAATACCAAAGCAGTAGCTCCACTAATAGGGGTGCTATCCGACTGAATCAGTTTAAGCTTAATTGATCTAAGTTCCTGAGCACCAGCATTTTGAAAAAGAAAGAGGGAAAAAAATACTGAGAAAAGCACAATTCTTACACACGAC
>JBDLUR010000263.1:0-3352 GCA_039805205.1 Bacteroidota bacterium | reverse complement strand
TGATCATATCGCTTACCATGCAGTCTCAATTCGCCTCCATCAGGTTGATCAAGTGTCCCTAAAATATGCAATAAAGTAGTTTTTCCTGCTCCCGATGAACCCACTATGCTTACTATTTCGCCGGTATTGACCGTCAAATCTATATTTTGGAGGACTTTTAAACTGCCATATTGCTTTACAATTCCACTTGCTTGAAGCATATCGTAAATTTGTGATGAAGTTAACCAATCTTCAGGTTTGGTATATTCGAATTAACCATTACTTTTGCCGAAAATCAAAAACCAGCGCTTATGTTCTGGACATTAGAATTAGCATCTTATTTGGAAGACGCACCTTGGCCAGCTACCAAGGACGAACTTATTGACTACTCTATCAGAAGTGGTGCACCCATTGAAGTAATTGAAAACCTCCAAGAGCTGGAAGATGAGGGAGATATTTATGAAGGTATTGATGATATCTGGCCCGACTATCCTAGTCAGGAGGACTTCTTCTTTAATGAGGATGAATATTAAAAAACATTAATTAAAAAAGGCCACTATGAAGTGGCCCTTTTTATTAGCTTTTGTTAGAAGGTAAGTTTGAAATAGAGCATCATCAGCGATAGCACCATGATGATACTATTCGCCAAGATCATTGCTTTGTCTTTACCTGTTATTCCGTAGATCAACCAAATTGTTACATTCAACAACAAAATCAGGATCATCCAAATTGATAAATCTCCTACTGATTTTGATACCCAAGCCTGATAAACTTGTGGCACAAAAGTGAGGGAACCGGTAACTACTCCTATATACCCTAAATAATCTCTCCACTTCATTTTTGTAGATTTTATTTTTCCATTTGATCAATTACGGCATTGGTCACACCAGTAAATGAGAAACCTCCATCGTGGAAAAGGTTTTGCATGGTGACCATTTTCGTCATATCAGAAAATAAGGTCACACAATAGTTAGCACAATCATCTCCTGAAGCGTTACCAAGCGGACTCATTTTTTCAGCATAGGTTACGAACCCATCAAACCCTTTAACACCGCTACCTGCAGTCGTTCTGGTTGGTGATTGAGAAATGGTATTTACCCTAACTTTTTTCTTTACACCATAGTGATAACCGAAACTGCGAGATACACTTTCCAACAAAGCCTTTGCATCAGCCATCTCATTGTAATCAGGGAATACACGTTGTGCTGCTATATAGGTAAGTGCTACTACACTTCCCCATTCATTTAAAGCATCCATGTCCCAAGCAGTTCTTAAAACCCTGTGCAATGACATTGCGGAAATATCCAAGGTCTTTTGGTTGAAACCATAATCTATTTCTGTGTATGATTTTCCTTTTCTAACATTAAGGCTCATGCCAATTGAATGCAAGATGAAATCAATTCCACCACCAAAATGCTGCATGCTCTGCTCAAACAGGTTCTTAAGATCATCCATATTTACCACATCAGCTCCAATGACTGGGGCATTGATCTGTTCAGCAAGCTTATTGATCTCACCCATTCTGAGTGCTACAGGCGCATTGGTCAATACAAGTTGTGCTCCTTGCTCATGACAAGCCAAAGCAGTCTTCCATGCAATAGATTTCTCATCTAAAGCGCCAAATATGATTCCTTTTTTTCCTTTGAGGAGTTGGTTAGACATGTTTAATCAATTTATGGGGCAAATATAAGCAATTAGCGTTTCATCATTTCCCGAGCACTTTCCAATACAGCATCACTCGGGTTTACACCAGCCATCATTTGTGCGATAGTCGATATCCTTTCTTCTTTACTCAAGGATTTCACATTTGTTGATATTCCGCCTTCAACCTCTTGTTTATAAATGAATAAATGCTGATTGGCCATGGCAGCAATTTGAGGTTGATGGGTGATGGTGATTAACTGATGTGCTGTTGAAAGTTCTCCCATTAACACACCTACCTGTTTCGCTGCCTCACCGCTTATACCACTATCTATTTCATCAAAAATTAAGGTTGGCATTTCTAGCGAACCTGCAACCAAAGATTTTAGCACCAGCATGAGTCGGCTTAGCTCCCCACCACTCGCTACTTTATGAATAGGCTCAAATTTTCCGCTTTTATTAGCATCAAACAAAAATGAAACCTGATCTATACCAAATGGATGCAATGAAGTTTGCAACAATTCAATTTTCAGTTTAGCGTTCGGCATACCTACCCTGCTCAAAAGTTCATTTGCTGATTTTTCTAAGCCAGGAATTACCTTCTTTCGTCTCACGCTCAACCCATTTGCCAATTCGCTTGCATTGGATTGGAAGGTTACTAACTCTTTTTCCAATTGCTCTAAATCGCCTTCAGCATTGGTTAGCAATTGCATTTCATTGCTTAATTCAGCTTGAACATCTACTAATTGATCAGGTGAAACAAGACCATGCTTTTTTACCAACCGTTGGGCTAATGCAAGTCGTTGATTCACTTGATCCAAGCGCTCATCATCAACTACCACACCATCAAGAATAGTATCCAATTCTGCAGCAATATCTTTCAACTCTACATAGGTAGCATCAAAACGATTTAAAAGCTCCGGCAGCTGATTGTGAAATTTACTAACGGCTTGTAATTGTGTTATTAGCGATTTTACAGCAGACAAAAGTGGTTGCTCCCCTTCACTCATTCCAAAAGAAACCCTGGCTAAACCTGCTTTAATTTGTTCTGCATGCGAGAGCACAGTTAATTCATCTTCCAATACTTTTTCTTCCCCAGACTGCCAGTTCAATTCTTGTAACTCTTTTAAAAGAAAAAGCTTGTACTCTTTTTCTTGATCTGCTTTGAGCATCGATGCACGTATGGAAGCAATTTTTTTCTGTGTTTGCTGTAACGACTGGTATGCTTTTCCGTACACTGACACTTCTTTTACTATTCCTGCCTTTGCATCAACAAGGAGACGCTGAAATTCCTGATTGCCCAATTCAAGCGTATCAAATTGTTGGTGCAAATCAACCAACTGGGAAGAAAACTGCTGCAACTGAGCAAGCGAAACTGGTGTGTCATTTACAAAGGCTCTCGACTTACCATTGGATTGTATTTCCCGGCGGACAATCACTTCTTCATCAATATCTATTTCCGCATCTTTTAAAAGCTGTATAACTTTATTTGTAGAGGGCACTGTAAAGACCGCCTCGATGATTGTCTTTATAGATTTATCCTTCACCATCGAACTGTCAGCCCGCTCACCCAAAGTGAGTGAGAGTGCTCCCATTATGATACTTTTTCCAGCTCCTGTTTCACCTGTTATCACAACCATTCCTTCATCAAAGGAAATTTCTAGTCGTGTAATAATGGCATAATTCTGTACAAATAACCGCTGCAGCATATGTCAAAAGTAGATATTTTTAA
>JBDLUR010000262.1:0-4338 GCA_039805205.1 Bacteroidota bacterium | reverse complement strand
GGAGATGATGTCATTCCAGCTTGATTTCTAAATCCTCCTCCAGCATATGACCTATCGATATGCTCCTCGGGAAGTTCGCTTATAAAACGACTTGGTTCATTCTGCACTACTTGTCCGAACTTATACCTCGTATTGGCATAACTCACCCATAAACGTTGCTTGGCTCGGGTGATTACAACATAAAATAATCTTCTTTCTTCCTCCAACTCTTCGCGTGTATTGATGCTCATCGCATTGGGGAAAAGCATTTCTTCTAGACCGACTGCAAACACGCAGGAAAATTCCAAACCTTTTGCAGCGTGAATGGTCATCATCTTCACCGTGTCAGCATTTTCGTCTTTATCATCAGCATCTGTCAACAAAGTAATTTGCTGCAAATAAGCTCCCAATAAAACATCCTCTCTTAAAGGTCTATTTGGAATAGGCTCCTGAAGTTCCAATCCCTGTTCACTATTCCCTGTTCCCTCTTCACTACTCCCAATTCCCTGTTCATTATCACCAAACAACTCCCCAATGGGATTTTGAGGGGTGGTATCCTCCGTATCCAACATCACCCCATCATCATCTATCTGCGCGCGATTCTGTTTATCATCAACCCACTCTTTGATAGAGTTCAATAATTCCTGCACATTCTCATAACGCTGAACGCCTTCAGTACTTTTATCATTGAACAACTCTCTTACCAATCCCGTTTGCTTGCCCACATGAAATGCAACATCATAGGCATTGCTGTTCTTCAACATACTGGCAAAGCTCTTGATCATCAACACAAAATTTTCAATCGCCTCTAATGTTCCTGCTTTAAAACCAAATTCTTGTGCACAGTTCAATACTTCCCAAAGAGAGATTTCTTTTTCATTGGCATTCAAAATCAATTTATCCAATGATGTTTTTCCAATACCTCTTACAGGATAGTTAATAATACGCTTAAGTGATTCTTCATCTCGCGGATTAACAATCACACGTAAGTAAGCGATATAGTCTTTGATCTCTTTGCGTTGATAGAAACTGATACCACCAAATATGGTATAAGGAATATTCATCCTGCGCAAGGATTCTTCAAATGCACGGCTCTGTGCATTGGTGCGATAGAGAATCGCAAAATCCTTGTTGAAAAAATGATTGCGTAATTTTTGTTCTTGAATGGTATCTGCGACAAACTTACCCTCATCGTTGTCGGTCATGGTTCGGACCACCTTTATTTTTTCTCCCTCACCATTGTCCGTCCACAACTCCTTTTGTATTTGTCCCTTGTTGTTGCCAATCACCTGATTGGCCACATTCAAAATCTGTTTACTGCTTCGGTAGTTCTGCTCTAGCTTCACCACCTTCACATCCATATAATCCTTTCGGAACAATAAGATATTTTCTATCGTTGCTCCACGGAAGGAATAAATAGATTGCGCATCATCACCCACCACACAAACATTTTCATGAGCAGCACCCAAGAGTTTGATGATTTCATACTGAGCCGGATTGGTATCCTGGTACTCATCAATCATGATGTGACTAAACTTATGCTGGTATTTGTGTAAAGCATCAGGATGGTCTTTCAGAATCATGTAGAATTTCAACAACAAATCATCGAAATCCATCGCACCATTTTTAAAACAGCGCTTCGCATAGGCCGTGTAGATTTGAGCGATAGCCGGACGATTAGCTCTTGCATCTTCTTGTTGCAAGCCATAATCTGTTGCATAATCTTCGGCCGTCACCAAAGCATTTTTTGCTGAAGAAATTCTATTATAAACAGTCGATGGTTTATAAATCTTATCGTCGAGATGCAGTTCATTGATCACTGTTTTCAATACACTCTTTGCATCATCCGTATCATAAATGGTAAAAGAGGAGGGATAACCTATGCGGGTTGCTTCCGTCCTGAGTATCCTGGCAAAAACTGAGTGAAAGGTGCCTATATATAAATTACCCACCTCATTGCTCCCGAGGATTTTACCCACCCTTTCCTTCATCTCTTTTGCTGCCTTGTTGGTGAAGGTGAGCGCTAAAATTCTAAATGCATCCACCCCATTGGCCATTAAATGGGCAATTCGGGTAGTAAGCACCTTGGTTTTTCCACTTCCTGCACCGGCTATAATCATTATGGGGCCATCAACATGCATCACTGCCTCCCGCTGCTGCGGGTTGAGCTCATTCAGGTAATTAGACATGCTTGCAAGTTACTATAAATAGCTGTTGTGCTCAAGTGATTAAGGCGATATCGTCTGATAATGTTAAAATTTTGTTTAAGCATTTATTGTCGTTAAACCCACAAGTTTCAATGGAGTCTATTAGGCATGAAAACGAATTATGTTTCCTCGAACCGTAAAAATTCAATAAATATGAAAACCTTAAAAATTTCTCTTGTAGCTGCTTCCTTACTGGTGGCTTTTATGTTGATTTTCTCAGCGTGTACAAAAAACGGAATCGACGCAAGTGCGGGCGGTAAAGTTGCAATTTACTTGACTGACGGACCAGGTGAATTTGATTCAGTATTTATTGATATCCAAAAAGTGGAAGTCAAAATAGATACAAGTACTGGTTATAGGGATAACGACGATCGTTGCAAGGACGACGACGATAGAGATGATCACCAAAAAAGAAAGGATGATTACGGTGAATGGGTAAACATCAACTTCACTCCTGCCATCATTGATGTCCTTGGCTTAAGAAATGGTGTTGAAACTAAGCTGGGTGAAGCAAACATCGCGACTGGCACTGTAAGAAAAATCAGAATTACATTGGGAACACAAAACCGTGTTGTGAAGAACGGTGTTTCAAGCACATTAGAACTTAGAAACGAGACCAACAACTTCCTTTATGTAAAATTGTATGACAAACACAGACAGCGTATGTCCGATAGCACTAGCGTGAGTGTTTGGGTTGATTTTGACGTAGCAAACTCAATCTACGAGAAAGATGGCAAGTTCTACTTAAAGCCTGTTCTTCGTCCTTTCAACAACAAAAACTTTGGTGAAGTTGAAGGAAAAGTACTTCCGCTTGAAGCAAAAGCAGTAGTGCGCATCACCAACGGTGCAGGTTTCAATGGTGTTGCATTGCCTAACCGTGAGGGTAAATTCAAACTCCGTGGATTAGAATCTGGAACTTATACAGTAACAGTTCAAGGTCTAGCTCCATATGTAGATAAAGTAATATCCAATGTCGTGGTAACCAAAGGAAAAGAAACCGAGCTGGGTGTAATTACACTCACCCAGTAATTGGGTTTTTTTCTCAGAAAAAAGGCTGTCAATCGACAGCCTTTTTTTATTGTATTAATTTCTCAATGCAACACCCGTTCTAGTGCCATTGTGCTTTTCATTTTCTATAACGGGTTGGCCATTTACCAAAACATAAAACATCCCTTTCGAAAACTGATGGGGTTGGTCATAAACTGAAACATCTTGTATAAGATTTTCGTCGAAGATGACAATATCAGCAAATTTTCCTGGCATTAATAATCCCCTATCGCGCAAATTGAATTTGGTCGCAGGTAAAGAAGTCATCCTGCGCAAAGCCTCTTCCAGTCCAATTACTTTTTGATCTCTAACATACCTGGCCAACACCCTCGCATTGGTTCCATATCCCCTTGGATGTGGCATTCCTTTTCCATTGCTCACACCTGCATCAGCCGCGGGCATGTTGAAAGGATATTTCATAAAATGCACCAGATCATTTTCACTCATGGTATGGTAAATCATTTGTGCATTTGATTTTTCAAGCATATCTAAAATTAGATTGGCTTCGTTGGTAAC
This sequence comes from Bacteroidota bacterium, assembly GCA_039805205.1. Lineage (GTDB taxonomy): Bacteria > Bacteroidota > Bacteroidia > Chitinophagales > Chitinophagaceae > Pollutibacter. Next base: position 589 of record JBDLUR010000262.1, on the reverse strand, counting down.
ATTTTTCTTTCTTCCCAACATGAGATTGATTTCGCTGATACTTTTACCATTGTAAGTACTATCTGGTGCAAAATTGGCAACAACAGCAAAAGAATAATCTTTCAATTTATCGCGTTTCAATATGGCTTTCATCTCATTAACAATAGTATTCCTGGTTGTTGGATTTTTTAATTTGACACGAAGTGAATCCAATCCTCCCTCTAATGCCCAATCAGGTAAACGAACAGCAAGATTGGTGCTGCTGGCTGTGTAAGGATATTGATCGATGGTAACATCAAAACCTTTTCTTCTAGCCTCCTCCACCATACCCAATGTCTCAGTTGATCTTCCCCAATTATTTTTACCAGTCACTTTAAAATGAGAAATCTGAACAGGAATGTTTGCTTCTCTTCCGATGGTCAATGCTTCATCAATTGCTTCATTCACCTTAGTCCCTTCATAGCGCATGTGTGTTGCATAAACACCCCCATTAGCAGCAGCTACTTTAGCAAGATTGACTATTTCTTGAGTTGGCGCATACATACCCGGTAAATAGATCAATCCAGTTGAAAGTCCCACCGCACCATCTTGCATTGCCTTCAACGTAATC
>JBDLUR010000261.1:0-5572 GCA_039805205.1 Bacteroidota bacterium | reverse complement strand
TTTTCCAGGTAACTACGCTGAATACCGAGAAGAACAAGAGAAAAAAGAGTCAGCAACACCAGGTAAAGCCAAAGTAATTTCACAGGTACCTGAAGTTGCTCCTATTTCAGCAACAAACACACCAGTCAAAAAGAAACCCTCTTTCAATGAAAAAAGAGAGTTTGAACAGCTTGAAAAGGAAATGAAAAAACTCAATGAAGAGAAAGATGCTATCACACACAAATTAAATAATGAATCGCTAGATTATACGGCAATTGAGCAGCTTTCATCAAGATTTAAAGCAATCAATGACGAGCTAGATAACAAAGAATTGAGATGGTTGGAGCTTAGTGAATTATTTGAGTAGCCAATACTACACCAGAACTATTTTAAAGGATAGGCTGCCCTCTGAAGACGATCATTAATGGCTTTACCCAATCCCCTATCAGGAAAAACTTCGGCTAAGATAATTTCAATATCAGCATTGTCTAATTCTCGCATACTACTAAACAATTGCGATGCTGCTTCATCAATATTTCCAGTGGGCGACAATTGACGCTGTATAACACCGGGGAAGTCATAGGTTTGTTGAAAAGAGAGTATGCCCATTTTCTTGTCGGCGTGCTCTTGATAAAGCGCCTTGATATCTCCTAAGACCAAAGGCTTGCGTGTAGCATAATGACTTTTCAGCTGACCAGGAGCCGTTGGCGAAGCATGGGAAAGCCTAATTTCAACTTCTTGACCAGCAATCTCCTCAAGCTGTTCTACAGCAATACCACCCAAACGGTGTACTATGACTTTGCCCTCTTCAAATCCAACAATGGTTGACTCTAGACCTATTTTAGCGTTTCCCCCTTCAAGAATATAAGGTATGATTCCCGAAAGGCCGTCAAAGACATGCTGACTGGAAACGGGACTAACATAGCCTGAAGGATTGGCACTAGGAGCAGCAAGTGGAAAATCCAATTGACTTAACAAGGATAGTGTTAAATCATGTGCAGGAATGCGAATCGCCACACGATGGCTTCCAGCGGTTACAATATCTGGTACGTTATCTGATTTAGGAAGCAGATAAGTAATCGGACCAGGAGATAGTTTTGCGATTAAATCGTGGCAAGCCTTAGGAATATCTTTAACCCATTTTTCTAACTGATCTACATGAGCAACATGTAAAATTAAAGGATTAAACTGAGGGCGATTTTTTGCAGCATAGATTTTACCAATTGCCTCTGGATTCAACCCATTCCCCGCTAAACCATATACTGTTTCAGTTGGTATAGCAACAAGCTCTCCCTGTTCCAAAAACAATTTAGCTTTAGTGATATCAAATCCTATCTCTGTCTTAAACATAAAAAAGTCCCGGTTATTACCGGGACAAAGTTAATTTAGTTGAAGATGATTATGCCTTTGATTTTTCTTTCTTTTCCGGCAACGATGGCTTAATCGAAAACACAATTTTTTGGTTTTCTTTATCTAAATCAGCCAACATTACATCTCCAGCCTTGATATTCATATTCAAGATTTCTTCAGCCAAAGGATCTTCAAGATATTTCTGAATAGCCCTGTGCAGCGGTCTTGCACCAAACTGCTGGTCATATCCCTTATCTGCAATAAATTCTTTTGCCTCTTCTGTCAATTCAAGTGAGAATCCAAGATTTGATAATCTCTTCATTACACCTTTCATCAGAATATCAATGATTTCAAAAATATGATGCTTCTCGAGTGAATTGAAGATGATGACATCATCTACCCTGTTCAAGAATTCAGGTGAGAAAGTTCTCTTGAGCGCCTTTTCAATTACTGCCTTACTTGCCTCTTCAGCATTCGCTTGTCTAGCACTTGTTGCAAAGCCCACACCTTCTCCAAAATCTTTCAATTGGCGAACACCAATATTAGAAGTCATAATAATCAAGGTATTCTTAAAATCAACTTTACGCCCTAATCCATCAGTAAGTTGACCGTCATCCAATACTTGCAAAAGAATATTATAAATATCTGGATGTGCTTTCTCAATTTCGTCAAGCAAAATAACAGAGTAAGGTTTTCTTCTCACACGCTCTGTTAATTGTCCACCTTCTTCATAACCAACATAACCGGGAGGCGCACCAATCAATCTACTTACTGTAAACTTCTCCATGTACTCACTCATATCAATTCTGATCAATGCTTCTTCAGAATCGAACATATTACGTGACAGCGCTCTCGCCAATTCAGTTTTACCAACTCCAGTCGGACCAAGGAAAATGAAAGTACCAATTGGTTTTTTCGGATCCTTCAAGCCAACTCGATTACGTTGAATGGCTTTAACTACCTTACTGATTGCATCATCCTGTCCAACGACCAATGACTTCATCTCAGTACCCATGTTCCTCAACTTCTCTGTTTCCGCCTGAACCATTCTTTTCACTGGAATTCCAGTCATCATGCTTACTACTTCAGCTATATCTTCTTCAGAAATTGGGAAACGCTTATGCTTTGACTCCTCTTCCCACTTATTTTTTGCAGCTTCAAGCTCTTCTTGCAATTTCTTTTCGGTATCTCGCAGACTTGCAGCTTCTTCGAAACGTTGACTCTTTACTACCCTGTTCTTCTCGAGCTTAATATCTTCAATTTTCTTTTCTAGCTCAATAATATCATCTGGCACATTGATATTTTTCAAATGCACTCTTGCACCAACTTCATCAAGCACATCAATAGCCTTGTCAGGTAACAACCTATCGGTCATGTATCGATCACTCAATTTTACACAAGCATCGATAGAGTCATTTGAATAATCAACATTGTGATATTCTTCATAACGACTTTTGATGTTGTTCAAAATCTGAATGGTTTCATCTACTGAAGGTGGTTCAACCAACACTTTCTGGAATCTTCTATCCAATGCACCATCTTTTTCGATGTGCATTCTGTATTCATCTAATGTTGACGCACCAATACATTGCAATTCACCACGAGATAAGGCAGGTTTGAATATGTTGGAAGCATCTAGAGAACCACTTGCGCCACCAGCACCTACTATAGTGTGAATCTCATCTATGAAGAGAATAACATCTCTGTTCTTTTCTAATTCTGTCATGATGGCCTTCATCCTCTCTTCAAACTGTCCTCTGTATTTTGTTCCAGCAACCAATGCAGCCAAATCAAGAGATACAACACGCTTATCGAATAATACACGAGATACTTTTCTTTGCACAATTCTCAGTGCTAGACCCTCTACAATTGCAGTCTTACCCACACCAGGTTCACCAATTAGAATTGGGTTATTCTTTTTTCTTCTTGATAAGATTTGAGAAACACGCTCAATTTCTGCTTCTCTACCTACTATCGGATCTAAAGATCCAGACTCAGCCAATTTGGTGATATCTCTGCCAAAATTATCTAATACAGGTGTTTTAGACTTTCCGCCGGTCTGCGCAGGCCTTGCTTTTTGTTGAGCTGCCTTTCTCTCTTCATCAAACTCTTCTTCAGGCTCATCAGAAAACTCACTTTTGACATCGTTACTTTTAACTGTTCCTAATTCATTTCTGAATAGATCATAGTCGACATCAAATTGATTCAAAATTTGTGTAGCAATATTTTCTTTGTTCTTTAAAATAGAAAGCAGCAAATGTTCAGTTTCAACCATAGGACTCTTCAAAGCTTTGGCTTCAAGGACAGTAACCCTGATTACTTTTTCTGCCTGACGTGTTAGAGGAAGACTATTGATATTTTGGATATTCTTTCCAGACTTATCCTTTACTGCCATCTCCACCTCTTTTCTCAATTCATACAAATCGATATTGAGGTTTTGTAAAACCTTTAAAGCAGTATTTTCTCCTTCACGGATAACACCCAATAATAAATGTTCTGTCCCGATAAAATCATTCCCTAATCTTAACGCTTCTTCCCTGCTGTAAGAAATGATTTCTTTTACTTGTGCTGAAAAATTATTATCCATATAGGTTGGATTTTCAATTGTTACAATAATAATGAATAATTCTCAGATTACTCCTGACTCAAATTCACAGTTACCTTAAACAAGACAATTAACAAGACCCAACAAAATAGGTATCTTTGTGGTTCAATTAAAGGAAGAAATAAGAACTATTACTGATGAATGTCAAAATTGATACCAAAGAAATTTTCCATGTCATTTCCATTTTGGATAAGGAATTGACTGCTAATATGTCAGCCTTATTTATGGCAATTGTTGCGAAAAAACAGGAAGAGGATGCAAAAAGCCTGATTTTGGATTTGTCTCATGTTGATGAAATGGACCAATCTTTTGCTTCAACGCTTAAATCACTCTCCTCTAATACTTATGCTGATCAAAAATCCTTTGTGATTTGCAACATGAAAGATACAATAAAGGGAAACTTAGCTGTATGGGGAATTTTGGATGATCTCAATACCACACCCACTGAATCAGAGGCTTGGGATATCGTCCAAATGGAGGAAATTGAGAGAGAATTGGGAGCTGAATTTCCAGAATAATTTCGGTTAAAAATTTCTGATTCATCAGGAGATATACTAATTTTAACGGTCTCCAACATCTAGGAAAATCCATATTGTTCTAACTGGATTCCAAATCATTTACAAACTTCATTTCATGAAAAAAATAGTAATATTGGCTTTAAGCCTTGCATTCTTATATAGTTGTTCAAAAGATTCGAATACCACAACAGAAACACCTGTCGTTCCTCCTTCTAATACCATTTCAACTAAGGCTGAATTGGCATTGTTGGATTTTGATCTTTCTCATAGTTCAAAAAAAAGCGGGTTTCCTAACCTTGGTGATTTAAGCGGACAAACACCAATAGATATTCCAAAAGAAACCAAAAACTTTGAGTCAAAAGATCCTGTAATTCATTACGAACGTTTTTCGCTGAACAACAATAACATTGAAAATCACAAAGGTGAGTACCTAAAAGTTTTTGTTACCGGTGAAAACTATATAACGATTAGAGGAAAACGTTATGACTTGGCACAATTTCATTTTCATAGGAACAGCGAGCATGCACTTCGCGGGAAGAAGTCTGCAATGGAACTCCATTTGGTCCATGTTTCTACAGATGGCAAAATAGCAGTTTTAGGCATGTTTATTCAAGAAACTCGAAGAGAAAATGAAAAGTTAGGGATCTTGATTAACAACTCTCCATTGGTGCCCAATGGACTACAATCGATCCCCTTCAATTACAATCCATTTGACTTACTACCTAAAACCTCAGGTAAATACTACAGCTACAATGGTTCTTTAACCACTCCTAACTTAGATTTTGCTCCTAATCCGGATGGCCTCAGCTGGATTGTATTTGATTCACCAATTCATATTTCTACAAATCAGCTTACTAAGTATGCAGATATATATGAAGAAAATGTGCGGGTTTTACAACCCCTAGCTGGAAGGACGGTTTGGTCTAATCCAGATTACAGACTCAGATAATCTTTGAAATGATTTTTATTAAGAAGGATTTTGTTTTAATTACAAAACCTTTATCTTTGCAACCCGAAATTGATGGTAACACATCTATTGAGGATCGGTAGTTCAGTTGGTTAGAATGCCGCCCTGTCACGGCGGAGGTCGCGGGTTCGAGTCCCGTCCGGTCCGCAAAAA
>JBDLUR010000260.1:0-4747 GCA_039805205.1 Bacteroidota bacterium | reverse complement strand
TGAAAAAAAGCAGCTATGATCAATTCATCATCATAACCTGCTGCTTCTGCCAGCTGTGCCGACTGACACATATGTTCAATTTGTGATACAGGTTCTCCAATGTAATCTGCCTGTCCAAATTTTTCATACAATTCAAAAATTTGATCTACTACAATTGTTGCTTCTGCTGTATTCATATGATGTACTATTTAAAAGTTTGGCTCCTATAGAAATAGGAGCCTTATAGAACTGCTTATGAGAAAAATCGAGCTTTTTTATTTCAACAACCACATTTTAGTATTCAAATCATCAGTACCACCTTGTCTAGATACCGCTTCACTTCTATTTGTTCCATTTAATGATTGCTCAATTACTGGATAAATAAATCTAACTGGTACTAAATTATTGTTGAGGTTATTCGGACCAGGAACAATTGCTGGGCTGCCAGTTCTTCTCCACTCAAACCATCCTTCAAACCCTGTAAAATAGTTGGCAATCCAACGCTGTAAATAAATTTTACTTAACTTTTCATCTTGAGTACCAGTATAGGCAACTGATGATTGTGCAAGATAGTCAGCACTTGGCGTAATGGTAATACCATAAGAACCTGGCACTACAGCTTTCCAATAATCAAAGTTTGAATTCACACCATTAGCATAATATGTAGCTGCATCTCCTGTTGTGATCCAACCATTTTCTCTAGCTTCAGCCAATAAGAATTGAAGTTGAGAATAAGTCATGATAATTGAACGTGGCGCTGTTGGATCTGGTGCTGCCTGACCTGCATCATTACAAACTAAACAAGCAAATGTATAACCAACTCTTGATACACCTTGTGGACCACCATTGTAATTCAATGCCTGTACGTCGCCCAATCCATTTGGAATACCTTCTACTTTTGGAGCCTTAGCAGTTACAGATGTTTGAGAAGGCCTTCCAAAAACATTCAAACGAGGGTCGTTCAAAGCTGTAAGGCGATCACTCAATGTTTTACTCACACGAATCTCATCGAAAGATCCAACACGAGCATCATACAATGGCCATTGGTTTGGTGATAATGCCAAGTATTTCAATTCTGCATTATCTGCATTGCTAGTGAAAATTGGATTGTTTGTAGGATCTCCTATAATTGCTTGAAGATCAGTAGCAATATTTCTCTTTTTAGACAATCTGATTAGGTAACGAACTCTCAAAGAATTAGCCAATTTTCTCCACTTCAAGATTGCTGCCGTACCACCATTATAAATTATATCACCACCCAATGCGTTGGTACTAGCTGCTAAAATTTCATTTGCTTTCTTCAGATCAGCCAAGATACCATTGTAGATAGATTCCTGTGTATCATACTTTGGTAAATAGATAGATCCACTTTTAGCTTGACCCGCTTCAGTATATGGAGCATCACCATAGGCAGCAGTCAAGGTTTCAAACATATAAGACTTCAATACCAAAGCCACGCCTAAATAACTATTATTCTGTTGTCCTTCAAGGGCAGTAATAACGTTCTGAAGATTGCGGTAATTACTATAGGTATTGTTCCAAACACCATTTTGTTCGTTCCACAAATACCTGTCTTCGTTTACGAATTGAATTTTGGCATTATACTGAGCAACCAGGTTACCAATTCCCCATGCATTACTTACATTCTGACTGGTAACACTTCGCATAACACCACTAATCAATAAATCTGGTGTTACTGCGGTAGGAACATTTTTATCAGTGTTTACATCTGCAAACTCTTTGGTACAAGAGTTAAACACGATGATTGATACGAGAACTAAACTTGTTAAGAATACTTTTTTCATGTCGATATTTTTGATCATGATTAAAATTTGATATTGAGGTTAACACCATAGCTTCTTGCAGATGGAATTGCCATGTTTTCGATACCAGGCAATGCTGTACCACCAGTATAACTCATGTTTTCCGGATCAACATGTGGTACTCTGTCCCATAGAAGAAGGTTACGACCTACAAGTGTGATGTTTACATTTCTGATTGGCAACTTGCCCCAAACTTTGTCAGGTATAGTATAACCAATTTGTAATTCGCGAAGCTTTACAAATGATGCATCATACATTACACCTTCTGCAATACCTCTACCACCAGTCCATGCTGTATGCCACTCACGTGCAGTAACTCTTTTTGTATTTTCTTGTGCTACACCATTTACAAATATAACACCTTTACCTACAACACCGTTTCCAGCTTTGGTCAAATCATAACCATCAGCTCTTCCTTCAAGTGTTTCTTCAATGATACCACCTTCACGACCAACAGTCTGTGTTTCACTGTACAACACACCACCACTTCTGATATCAAACAAGAAACTGAAATTGATACCCTTATAGTTAAAGGTGTTAGCGATACCCAACAAGAAATCTGGATTGTAGTTACCCATCTTTATCCTGTTTGTTGTTCTTACAGGACGACCATTTGCATCAAATACCATCTGACCAACAAACTTTCCTGTAGCATCATAATAAGGATCAGTAGACTTTGTGTTCTGTACTCTTGCAAAACCAATACCATACATATCACCCATTCTTTCACCAACTCTTGCTTCAACAGTTACACGTCTGCTTGCCATTACAAAGTTGGTAAGTCCATCACGTAGTTCCAATACCTTACTTCTGTTAGCACTGAAGTTGAAATCAGTACTCCATCTTAGGTTTTTGGTTTTGATACCTTGTATGTTCAACATTACTTCATAACCCCAGTTCTTGATTTTACCAGCATTGATACTGCGGCTGTTGTATCCGCTTGTAATTGAAAGTGGAATATTCAAGATCTGGTTGCTTGTAGTACTGTTATAGTAAGTGAAATCTAATCCAATTCTGTTTTTTAAGAACTTAACCTCTGCACCAACTTCAAAAGCATTACTGATTTCTGGTTTCAAATTGAGGTTAGTCAAACGATCTGTTTCTCCATAAATCTGAAAATTACCAAACGGAGTACTTGGGTTGTAAGACTGAGTAAATGTAAATGGATCTGTATCGTTACCTACCTGAGCAAAACTACCTCTCAATTTAGCATAGCTAATTGCACTTGGAAGTTTAACCATTTCACTCAAGATGGCACTCAATGAAATTGAAGAATAGAAATAGGAATTATCCTCATTACCAAACTCTTTCAAGTTTTCAGGTAAAGTAAGTGCACTACTCCAGTCGTTTCTACCTGTCAAATCAAGGAACAACATGTTCTTATAAGCAACACCTGCAGAGGCATAAAGACTGTTGATTCTCTTGGTAACAGTTCTCTGCGTGTTTTGTAATGGGATCCTAGAATTGGTTAAGTTATAAATGCCAGGAATATTCAACTGACCAGCATTACTCTCATCAAACTTACTCAACTGTCTCATTTGGTTACCACCAAAATTGGCAGTCACGGTGAAATCGCTGTTCAATTCTTTATTTAAACTTAATAGGAAGTCAGAGTTTGATTCTTCGTTCACCAAGTTTACTTCTCTATACTGACCAAATGGGAAACGCTGTGTACTGAAGGCTCTTCTGTACTCTCTTCTTTCTAAAGACCAATCTGTAGCGCTACGCACCATCAAGCTCAACCATTCATTGAAATCATATTTCAAGGAAGCATTACCAATTACCCTATCATAAATCTGGCTGTTGGTATTTTCATACAAAGTCAAATAAGGATTATCATGGTAGTTGTAGTTGAAACCATATTGCCTTAAATCATCAGCACCTACCATCCAAAGTCTTTTCATTGCAGAAACATCTACGCTTGGTGGTAACCAACAGTTAAATAGATACATGATACTTTCGGTACCATAGCTAATAGTTGGACGGTTACCACTGTTTCCTTTGATATAATTAACAAAAGCTTTTGCAGATAACTTATCAGTAAAATTATACCCACCTGAAAGCGCTAAAGTATTTCTTTTTAAATCAGTGTTTGGTACCATACCCTTCTCATCTAAACGAGTATAACCCAATCTGAAATCACCTTTATCATTACTTCCTGTAAAAGAAACTGTATTGGTCATTACCGATCCAGTCTCCAAGAAATTTCTAAGGTTATTTGCGTAAGGCAACCATGGCGTTGGCGTGATAACTGATCCAGCAGGTGCATTTAGATCACCACCAAAGAATGGAGTTGCCTGACCATTTAAAGTACGAGGAGAATTAAACTGTGGATAGTTTTGACCCCTGAAAGCTGGTCCCCATGCTTCATCTGTACCATCTGTTAAACCTGCACCAGCACCATTTACAAACGCGAAATCTCCACCATTACCATTACCTTGTCCGTATTTAGTCTGGTATTTAGGTAACTTAAGTGGTGTACTAGCAACGTAGTTAGATGAAACTTCAACACCAATTCCTTTAGAACGACTACCAGACTTGGTTTTAATAACAATTACACCGTTAGCTGCACGAGAGCCATAAAGAGCTGAAGCAGATGCTCCTTTCAATACGCTCATGCTTTCAATGTCATCAGGATTGATAAAACCAGCGCCATTACCAAAGTCAACCTCAAGGTTGTTTCTTCCATTTGAACCTACAACAGCATTGCTGATAGGAACACCATCAACAACATACAAAGGTTGGTTTTTATTCAAATCAACTGAACGTTCACCGCGTATGGTAACACGTGCAGATCCACCAACACCTGAATTTGAACCTACGACAGTTACACCAGCTACTTTACCTGCCAATTGATTAACAACGTTAGTCTCTCTCGCAACTGTAAGGGCCTCACCCTTAATATCTTGAATGGCATATCCAAGTTTTTTTCTGTCCTTTCTAAT
>JBDLUR010000259.1:0-3145 GCA_039805205.1 Bacteroidota bacterium | reverse complement strand
TTGCAGCTCCAGTCAGTTTTGCCAACTCTTCAATCATACCCCAATGTTCAGGTCCTTTTAATCCTCTACCACCACTGATTACTCTTTCAGCTTCTGCCAATGGAATTTCCCCTGCTGTTTTGTTAACCGCTTTAATTGAAACCGAAGAAGCAGGTAATGAAGGGTTTAAAGAAACCACTTCTGCAGATCCACCTGTTTCTTTGATTTCATAGGCATTTGCGTTCAGGGAAATTACTTTATTGGTAGTTAATACTTTGATGTCCGTTACTGCTTTACCCGAAAAAACATTTTTCTTTACTGAAAATCCAGTGCTTAGATCAGGTAAGGCAACTGCACCAGCAATCATACCTGCTTTAAGCTTAACGGCTACTCTCGGTGCTATACCTTTTGCTGAAAGTGTATTGCTGAAAATAATCGATGAGGTATGCTGTTCTAAAGCAACTTGTGAGATTAAAGCCGACATGAATTTAGTGTCCGATAAATGTGCATTATCTAATGCAATATGGAAGACTTTTGATACACCATATTTGCCTAAATCAGATAATGTCGCAGATGTATTTCCCACCACCAGTGCGAAAGCCTCTGTACTTGATTGACTGGCTAAGGTTACACCATACGAGATGGCTTCTAATGAATTTTTCTTGAATTTTCCGTCTTGGTGTTCTGTATAGATAAGTACTGACATAAATAATAGTTTATTAGATGACTTTAGCTTCTTCTCTCAATAGTTTAACCAATAATTCAGGATTATCTGCTGGAATTAGTTTTACACCAGCTTTTGGTGGTGGCAATAAGAAATTAATCGTCTCCGTATAGCAATCAGCTTGAACGGGCTCAACCACTTTTAAGGGTTTAGTTCTTGCAGCCATGATACCTCTCATGTTGGGTATTCTCGCTTCAGCCATCCCTTTCTGACAAGAAATTGTGAGTGGAAGTGGTGTCTCAGCTACTTCTTCACCACCTTCAATCTCTCTGCTTACCAGAGCCTTGCCATTTTCTACATCCAATTTGGTTGCAAGGCTGATGTAATTGGTATCTAATAACTCAGCAACCATTGCACCAATTGATGAGCCATTATGATCAATGGTTTCTTTTCCAGTCATGATCAAATCATATCCACCTTCTTTAGCAACATGTGCAATCTGACTTGCAATGAAGAATGGATCTTGAACATCTGTATTCACCCTTATAGCTTCATCACCTCCCAATGCCAATGCTTTGCGAATGATGGGTTCTGTATCTGAACTACCTACATTGATCAAATGAAGTGTGATAGAAGCATCCTTTTCTTTCAATTCAATTGCTCTTACTAATGCATACCATTCGTCGTATGGATTGATGATCCATTGAACGCCGTCAGTAGCAAATTTCGTGTTGTTATCAGTGAAGGCTATTTTTGCAGTGGTATCGGGTGTCCTGCTGATGCAAACAAGTATCTTCATGGTATCTGGTTTTAGGAATAAAAAAAGTTGTCACAACAACCATTTCTTACACAAATATAACCCTAGATGGGGAAATTTGTTGGACTGGTTTAAAATTTCCAAGTGGAAAGAATCGAAAAATTAAAATCTTTTTTAGCTGCTGATCCATCCGATTTATTTAGTCGGCATGCTTTGGCCATGGAATTGGTCAAAATAGGAGATTTTAATTCAGCGATTCAGCAGATGGAAGAAATTTTGAGCTTAGATGAGCAACATATAGGCACCTATTATCATTTGGGAAAAACCTATGAAAAAGTATCCTTTTTTGATAAAGCAATGGAGGTTTATGAAAAAGGTATTCTATTAGCAAGAAAGTTGACTAAGCATCATGAGCTTAGAGAATTAATGGGTGCATTGAATTTATTAAAAGACGAATTGTCATAATGGATAGTGTAACAAGACTTAACAATAACTTTAATTTACATCAAGCCTTTATAGATGAAGTTGCCGCTAAAAAACTATGGGGTAAAAATGACCATCTGTTTCTCGCCTGTAGTGGTGGTTTAGATTCTGTGGTGCTTGCTCATTTGTTGAGTGCATCCAAAATTAATTATACTCTTCTGCATTGTAATTTTCAATTGAGGGATGAGGAAAGCAATCGTGATGAGCAATTTGTAAGGAAACTTGCAGTTCAATTAATTGTTCCATTTCAGATTAAGCAATTTGATACCAAGAAGGAAATAGAAATCAGGAAAAAAGGTGTTCAAGAGACAGCTAGAGCACTTCGTTATGAATGGTTTAATGAAGTGATTAATTCAGATACAAGTGCAGCTATGAAATGGTTATTAACTGCTCATCATGCTGATGATCAGGTTGAAACCATGATGATACAATTGTTCAGGGGCACTGGTATTGCCGGGTTGCAAGGAATGAAAGTGAAAACTGGAAACATTGTTCGACCCCTTTTATTTGCTCAAAGAAAACAACTAACACAATATGCCACTGAGCATCAATTGTCTTGGGTAGAGGATAGTTCAAATGCGAGTGACAACTATACACGAAATTTCTTAAGGCATAAAGTGATTCCAATAATTGAGGAGGTAATTCCTGAATTGACATCCAATATGTTGATGAATGGAAAGCGATTTGAGGAGATAGATGTGGTCTATCAAAAAAAAATTAAAGAGATTAAAAAGAAGCTGATTGTAGAACAACAAAATTGCCATGCAATACCAGTGAACAAACTCAAAAATAGTGAGCCCTTAGACACCATCATGCATGAAATATTTAGTCGCTATGGATTTGCTTCGCATCAGATACCTGAACTAAAGAAATTATTCGAGGCACCGACTGGCAAATACTTTTCATCAGATCAGTACAGGGTATTGAAAAATAGAAACTGGTTGCTAATTGAACCCATTGTTGAACAGGAACAAATTATTCGGATTGTTGAAAAAGCCGACAGTGAATTAATACTTAATAAAGGGATGCTAAAATTTCAGCAGGTTTCAGTTGAATATGATTTCAAAAATAATAACCAGCAAGCATTGCTGAATTTGAATAAATTGAAATTCCCCTTGATTGTAAGAAAATGGAAGGCAGGCGACTATTTCTACCCCTTGGGGATGAAAAAGAAAAAGAAGGTCTCAAGGTTTATGACAGATCTCAAATTAAGCCTCACGGAAAAAGAACAGCAATTGGTTATAGAGTCGGATAAAAAAATT
>JBDLUR010000258.1:0-4096 GCA_039805205.1 Bacteroidota bacterium | reverse complement strand
AGAAAAATTATATACTTACTCACAAGATGCTTTAACAACTTAATATCACTAAGGTTCGGGCGCAAAATTATATTATACTAACTTTGCCGCGCAATAATTTTACTTATGCTAGCAGGTTTTCAGGATCTTACATTTGAATTTGGAGCAAGAGCTATTGTAGAAGAATCAACATGGCATATACATCCAGGTGAAAGAATTGGTTTAATTGGGTACAACGGGACGGGCAAATCAACTTTATTAAAATTGCTTGCAGGTGAATATTTACCTAGCAAAGGAACCGTTGAGCGCAGTCGCACAACTACAATAGGCTATCTGCATCAAGATTTACTGAGTTTTGATACAGATGCCAGTATTCTTGAAGTTGCTAAAGGAGCTTTCGAACGTGTGATGGAGATTGAGAAATTGATAGAGCAATTGGGAAAAGAGCTAGAAGAACAGGAAGATGAAAAGAAATTAATTCAATACACCGACCTCCTCCATGAAATGGATGTATTGGATGGCTACAATATCGACCATAAAACTGAAGATGTCCTTCATGGTTTGGGGTTTAAACAGGAAGATCTATCAAGACCCTACAAGCAATTTAGTGGAGGTTGGAGAATGCGTGTTTTATTGGCTAAAATGATCCTCATGCAACCCGATTTGTTGATGCTGGATGAGCCTACCAACCACCTTGATCTACCTTCAATTGAATGGTTGGAGAAATATTTGATCCACTACCAAGGTGCTGTGGTGATTGTAAGTCACGATAAATTTTTCCTCGATAGAATGGTCAATAAAATTGTTGAACTCTATCAACGAAAACTAAATATATATTCTGGCAACTACTCCTACTACGAGAAAGAAAAAGTAGTAAGAATGGAAATGCAACAAAGGGCTTTTGAGAATCAACAAGATTTCATTCGCCAGCAAGAAAGGTTCATTGAACGCTTCAAAGCAAAAGCATCCAAAGCAGCTCAGGCACAGAGTGTACAGAAGCGATTGGATAAAATTGAAAGAGTTGAAGAAGCCTCCATTGAAAGGCCCAATATTCGCATCAATTTCAGTGTTGATAAGACCCCTGGTAAAATCATTTGCTCACTAAAAAACTTAAGCAAAAGTTTTGGTCCAATTGAAATTGTTGACGGTGCAGATGCAGAAATAGAAAGAGGTGATAAAATTGCTTTGATTGGTGCCAATGGTAAGGGTAAATCGACTATCCTCAGAATAATCGCAGATAGAGAAAGTTTTGAAGGAGAAAGAAACTGGGGGCATAATGTTGATGAAAGCTTTTATGCTCAGCACCAGTTAGAACATTTGCGACTCGACAATAACATTCTAGAAGAATTACAAACTGCAGGAAGCAAGAAAACAGATATGGAATTGCGGACTGTCCTGGGTTGTTTTCTATTTAGCGGTGATGATGTAGATAAAAAAATCAGGGTATTAAGTGGTGGTGAAAAAGCCAGGGTTGCGTTGGCCAAAACCATTATCAGCAAAGCCAATTTTTTGATGCTGGATGAACCGACGAATCACCTTGATATGCATTCCGTAGATTTATTAGCTGATGCGCTAGACAATTATGAAGGTAGTTTGATATTGGTGAGCCACGATCGCTATTTCATTTCAAAAACTGCCAACAAAATTTGGGAAATAGTAGATGGTAAAATTGTAGAATTCAAAGGTGGATATAACGAATGGGTGGAATGGAAAGAAAGAATGGCTAAACATGCCCTTGAACTGGAAAAACAAAATTCAGGCAAGGATAAAAATAAAACAAAAGCTGAAAGCACTCCTGATAAGAAGCCAAACGCAATAACCAAAGAGCCAATTGTTGTAAAAGCAGAACCTATCATAACTGCAAATCAACCCATCGATAAAGAAAGACAGAAAGAGAAAAAGCGACTTCAAAAACAGTTTGATGATCTTGAAATTAAAATAGGATCACTCAAGAAATCCATAATTGAGGCTGAAGCAGCACTTGCAGATCCTGGTATCTATGCAGATCATGCCAAGTTTCAAGCCGCTGAAAAGCACTACAATCAACTCTCGTCTGACTTAAAATCAGCTGAGCGCACCTACGAAGAGCTTTTTGAAAAATTAATGCAGTTTGGGGATTAATTCGAATTCAAATTGAATAAAATAAAGAAGGCTGTCCTGATGGACAGCCTTTGATTTTTGTGATCCCGATTGGATTCGAACCAATGACCTACAGCTTAGAAGGCTGCCGCTCTATCCAGCTGAGCTACGGGACCGGAAGAACTTGGGGGTGCAAAGATAATTTTTTTTAGTTTGCAGACAAGAAACATTACAAAACAATGGATGTAAAAATTGCCCCGGGGTGGAAAAAAAGTTTAGAAAAAGAGTTCAAAGCGGCGTATTTCCTTGATTTGGTCGATTTTTTAAAGAATGAAAAATTATCAAAACAAATTGTATATCCTCCCGGTCCACTCATTTTTAATGCATTTAACCAAACAGATCTCAATAAAGTAAAAGTAGTTATCATTGGCCAAGACCCCTATCATGGACCTAATCAGGCACATGGACTTAGCTTCTCTGTTCAGAAAGGCATCCCTGCCCCACCATCTTTGGTCAATATATTTAAAGAAATACAGAGTGATCTTGGTCTTACCAATCAAAAAACAATGGGAGACCTCACCTATTGGGCCCAACAAGGGGTACTTTTATTGAATGCAACCCTGACAGTAAGAGCCAATCAACCCAACAGCCATGCAGGTATTGGCTGGCAACGTTTCACAGATGCTGTGATTCAGATTTTAAATGAACAATGTGAGCACCTGGTATTTATACTTTGGGGTAACTTCGCCAAAGAAAAAGGAATGCATATTGATAGCAAGAAACATTTGGTGCTAAAAGCTGCTCATCCTTCTCCATTTTCTGCCGACAAAGGATTTTTTGGATGTAAACATTTCTCCAAAACAAATGAATATCTGGTCAAACAGGGTAAAACACCCATCGATTGGATGTTAAAAGAAAACCTATCATGATTAAAAATATACTAGGAAGGATCTTTACCATTTGGGGTGGGATTGTTTTTGTGGCTACCATGCTCATTTTTCTTCCTCCTATTTGGGCGTCAGGCATCATGTCTGAACCAAAAAGAACGGACTGGGTAATCAAGTTTTGCAGAATGTGGATGGCCTTGTTTTTCCCTTTAAGCGGAATAAGATTGACCATAAAAGGGAGATCAAATTTTAAAAAGGGAGAAAACTATGTTGTAGTATGCAACCATAACTCTTTGATGGATGTTCCGCTTACTAGTCCGGGTATTCCTGGTGCAAATAAAACCATCGCTAAAATTGAAATGTCTAAAGTTCCACTCTTTGGCATCATTTACAAAAGAGGATCTGTTTTATTAGACCGTAAGAGTGATGAAAGTAGAAAGGCCAGTTACATGGAAATGAAGAATGTGCTTGCAATGGGTATGCACATGTGTATATATCCAGAAGGTACAAGAAATAAAACCAGCGACCCCTTAAAGTCCTTTCACGACGGTGCTTTTAAGCTCTCCTATGAAACCGGCAAAAAAATTATGCCTTGCATCATCAGAGGGACTAGAAGAATGTTGCCTTTGAATAAAACATTTTTCTTTTGGCCTGGGAAAGCAAGTATGGAATTTTTACCCCCAATTGACCCCAAAGATTTTCAAGATGCAGGTTCCTTAAAAAAGTTTGTTTTTGATTTGATGTGGAAGGAATTGAGCAAATAATTATTGCGTATAGAAGTAACGCGTGCGATTTACTTTAAGGTCGCGGAGTAAACCAGATTTCGGACTAATTGTAATATTGAAATAGCGGTAAAGTCCGATTGGCGTTACATTAATTGACATTTGCCAACAATGCAGATCTCTAGAAATAAAAGTGGTTAGTGATTGTAGCTTTTTAGTATTCAAATCATAAAAACCACTTCCACCTATTTTCCATTTGGGTGATAAACTAAAGTCGCCATTGAAATTAAAACTCGATGTAACCTGTTTTTTGAAAGTATAATCGGCTTGGGGCAATTTAGCAAAGCTGAGCGCATAAGATATATTGATTGACCATGGTATGCTAAAGTCGGTGAACTCTGCAGGATTCCTTCTCATGTATTCCATCTG
>JBDLUR010000257.1:0-2526 GCA_039805205.1 Bacteroidota bacterium | reverse complement strand
TTGTTATTGGCATTGGAGGCAGTGCAACTAATGATGGTGGTGTAGGAATGGCAGATGCATTGGGTTATATGTTTTTGGATAAAAATGAAGATCCACTTGAACCTTGTGGGGAGAACCTGAGTCTGATCAATGAGTTGGTGATGCCAGAAAATGATTTATTAGAAGATATTCAATTTACAGTCGCTTACGATGTAAAAAGTCCGCTTACCGGACCAGATGGTGCTGCTAAAGTTTTTGCAAAGCAAAAAGGTGCAAGCGATGAAGAAGTCGATTTACTTGAAGAGGGTTTAAAACACCTCGATGATGTATTCATCAAGTTCATGGGAAGATCAGTAGCAGAAGAGCTAGGTGCTGGTGCTGCAGGTGGACTCGGAGGGGGTTGTGATATTTTTCTTGGAGCAAGATTAGTATCTGGCATTGATTATTTGATTGAAGAAATAGCACTTGAAAAGTCCGTTCAAAATGCAGATATACTCATTACTGGGGAAGGATGTTTAGATGACTCTTCATTCCAGGGCAAGGTAGTCGGACGACTAATTGAACTAGCGAGAAAAAATGCGGTAAAAGTTTATGTTGTTGCGGGTGAATCCTTAATAAATATCAAAGATGCCAATGCTATGGGAGTAGACCGACTCTCAACGCTAGTTGATTTTGCGCCTACTAAGCAATTGGCCTTGCAACAGCCCGGAGAGTACCTGCCTTCGGCATTGACCAAAATACTAGGCTAAAATTTTTTTGCCCTTTTTATATCAATGTTTAAACATTGTTTATTATCTTTGGGATCTAAAAAATTAAAAAAGATGAGTTACACAGAAAAAATCAAGGACATCTATGATATGATGGCCCAGGGTAAAATGATGGATGCATTTGATAAGTACTATGGTGAAAATGTGGTGATGGTTGATTTGGGACATATGGAACCTTGTGTAGGCAAGGCTGCCAACCGTGAGCGTGAGTTGGCATTTGTTGGAGCGATTGAAGAGTTTCATGGTATGGGTGTTGATGCTATTACTGCGGATGAAGCAAATGGCGTGACCATGGTAGAGAATTGGATGGATGTTACTTTGAAAGGAATGGGTCGTGTGCACTATAAACAAGTCGCGGTTCAGCGTTGGGAAGGTGATTTCATTGTTGACGAAAAGTTCTATCACAAGTGATGAAGGTTGCATCACGGTGTAGGGGGGACAAGTGATTGTCCCCTTTTTTTATAATTATTTGGTGGAATAACTATAAGTCTATAAATTTGGTGGACTAATAACAAATGGTCACGTGGCCGAGGGGATAGGCAGAGGTCCACAAAACCTCCAATGGCGGTTCGACTCCGTCCGTGGCAGCGAATAGGTTTCTGTTAGTAGCAAGTGCTCTTTTGGGTAAAGGGTTATCTGAGATTCAGGTAACCTTTTCTTTTTGTCTCCTCCATTTTTTCAATGGCATACCTCAACATAGTGCGGGGTATTTGCGTTGCGAATTTATCCAGGAACTTTTCTATTTGTTTGGCGTCTTTTTTCCATCCCTCGCGCAACATCCAACCTGTGGCCTTGTGCATGAGATCATGTTTGTGCGTTAGCATGATTTCACTGAGTTGAAGGATGTCTTTGAGATCACTATTTTTCCTGATGAAATGCCAAGTGGCAACAACAGCGATTCTATTTTTCCAAAGGGAGTTTTCTTTAGCGAGTTTATACAAGATGCTTCGGTCTTTATCTTCCAGGTATTGTCCCACTATAACATGTGCTGACGAATCCACTAAATCCCAGTTGTTGATGCGTTCAGCCATTTTTAAATAGAGGTCGTACCATTCTTTTTCTTTTCCTGTTTTTTTCGCCTCATTGAATTTATTGCAGAGTATAAAAACGCCTGTAAGTCTCTCTTCATGAAATGGAGAATGCAGTAACTCAATAATTACTTCTTTAGATGTGGTTGAACTAAACTTGTTTGCAACTTTTCTTTGATCAGGAACTACAACGCCATGAAAGCGATCACCTTCACCATATTCTCCTTTACCAGTTTTAAAAAATCGAGGAAGAAATTCAGCTTTTTCTTTTGTAGCAAATGAACGTAGTTCTTTGCTGATTGTTTTCGCATCACTCATCTTAGGAAGCCAGTATTTTTAATGCCTTTACAAATTGATCTAATTCATCTGTTGTAGTATACACATTAGGTGTAATTCTACAACCATGTACATTAGCACCATCGATGGCTACTGTATATACACGATGTTCATCCAATAAGCGTTTGGCAAGATCTCCAGGTTTGATACCTTCGATACCTACGTTTGCAATACCGCATGCTCTGTGACTTTCAGCAGGTGTATTGACAATAATACGCGGTACGTTTCTCACTTTGCTCGTCCAGTATTCTTGTAAGAATCTCAAGCGACTTTCTTTTCTTTCAGCACCAATCATGTTGTAATAATCGATTGAATCTTCTATGGTTAGATCAGTGTGGGAAGGGTGGGTACCAGTGTGACTGATTCTTAGCATTTTATAAGGCTCCTTTTCCCATCCAACAATTAAGGGTTCAATA
>JBDLUR010000256.1:0-9790 GCA_039805205.1 Bacteroidota bacterium | reverse complement strand
ACCTCCTTCGTTAATGGCTCACCGTATTTTTCAATAGCTGTAGCTCCAATTTCACCAAATTCGAAATTAAACACATGGCCGTATTTTTTAGCAATGGTATCTAATACGCGAACTGCTTGATGTATGACTTCTGGGCCAATGCCATCACCTGGTAATACTGCGATATGTAGATTCACAATCATTAGGCTGTCCTCATTTTTAAATAACTATTAGCCAATAATGAAAGATTCTCATCTTCAACTGCTTTCAAGTCATCGGCTAGATGCAAGAATTGTTGATACAGTTCATCAATATCGTTTCTATCAAATGCGAATCCTAAATTTTTGAATCGATAAGCCAGTGCAGATCTTCCACTTCTTGCTGTCAATACAATTTTTGAAGTTGCAGCACCAACTTCTTCTGGCCTGATAATCTCATAAGTTTGAGCATCCTTCAAAAAGCCATCTTGGTGTATGCCTGATGAATGGGAAAAAGCATTGGCACCAACAATTGCTTTGTTTGGTTGTACAGGCATGCGCATTGTGTCTGATACAAGCTGACTAATAGGGTTGAGTTTTGTAGCATCAATGCCTGTTGTTAATCCAAGATCAGCATGTTGTTTCAGTACCATTACTACTTCCTCAAGTGAAGTATTACCAGCACGTTCACCTAAACCATTGATGGTGCATTCTATCTGTCTTGCGCCATTGATTGCGCCATAAATAGAATTGGCTGTTGCTAACCCAAGGTCATTGTGACAATGGCAAGACAACACCGCTTTGTCAACATTGGGTACATTGTTCATGAGATAAGCAATTTTCTCACCATATTGTGTAGGAAGGCAATAACCAGTTGTGTCAGGTATATTTACTGTTGTTGCACCAGCTGCAATCACCGCTTCTACAACACGTGCTAGGTACTCATTGTCTGTTCTACCTGCATCTTCTGCATAAAATTCTACATCATCTGTATATTTTCTTGCCCATTTGACTGCTTGTACTGCACGGGCTAAAATGTCTTCACGGTTACTGTTGAATTTGCTTTTGATATGGGAATCTGATGTGCCAATACCTGTATGAATTCTTCCTCTTTTTGCATGTTTAAGTGCTTGACCTGCTACCTCAATGTCCTTTTCAACTGCACGACTCAATCCGCAGACAGTCGCGTTTTTGATGATTTTTGAAATGGCTTCTACAGATTCAAAATCACCCGGACTAGAAATAGGAAAACCAGCTTCAATAATATCAACGCCAAGATCTTCGAGTGCCAATGCTAATTCAATTTTTTCTTTTGTATTTAGTTTACAACCTGGAACCTGTTCGCCGTCTCTAAGCGTAGTATCAAAAATGAAAATTCTATTTTCAGACATAACCTATTTTTTAGTAGAGTAGAGGCAAAAAGAACACCCCATAGGCTAATTTAAACCATTGATTTTTTCGGATTTACCCAAAATGGGTTGTAATTTACGGTTTGTAATCGCCTTTGATATTGCTAAAACGCAATGCTGTAGTGGTTTTTAATGAAAGATAATTACGATGCCCAACCGGTCTGCTGATGAATTGTTCCAATTGATAAAAACCCTTGAAAAAGGGGAGAAGCGCAATTTTAAGTTGTATGTGAGCCGAAATGCAGCCGCTGAAGATCTTAAAATTACCCAGCTTTTTGATGCACTAGACAGAATGGATGTTTATGATGAAGAATTGCTTTTGAAGAAGTATCCAGCTATCCAAAAGCAACAATTGTCCAATTTAAAAGCACACCTCTACAAACAGATATTAGCCAGTCTCAGGCTCATCAAAACTGAACAAGCAATTGATATTCAATTGCACGAGCAACTTGAGCATGCAAGGATTCTATATAACAAAGGGCTTTATCACCAGAGCCTTAAGCTCTTACAAAAAACTAAAGAACTTGCAAAGACCTACAACCAAATAACCTTTTGGGTGCAAGCGCTTTTTTTTGAAAAGAAAATTGAAACGCTTCACATAACCAGAAGCTTTGAGCACAGGGCAGAAGAACTTGCATCGGAGGTAAATGAACTCAATGAAAGATTATCAATGGTGGGCAAACTCAGCAACCTTGCTCTGCAATTGTATGGATGGTACATTAAAAACGGTCATGTTAGAGATGAAGCAGAGATTGAAGCATTGAAAAAATTCTATGCAGAAAATTTGCCAGCTACAGCTCAAGAATTTACTGGTTTCTATGAACGGTTGTATCTTTATCAAAGTCAAGCTTGGTATGGTTTTATCTTGCAAGATTTCCTAACCTATTATAAAAATTGTCAGCGTTGGGTAGATTTGTTCGAGAAAGATCCTCACATGATTAAGGCGGAGCCACAACATTTTATCAAGGGCATGCACAATCTCTTGAACGCGCATTTCATGCTAAGGAATGATAAAAAGTTTCTCATTGATATTGAAAAATTTGAAATCTTCTACCATTCCAAAGAGGGGATGGCCAATGTCAATAACCAAGTACAGTCTTTTGTTTATCTCTACTTGGCCAAATTGAACCACCATTTTTTAGAGGGCAGTTTTTCAGCCGGATTACTTTTGATACCAGAAATTGAAGCCAAACTCCTTGATTTTGAGTTACAGCTTGATAAACATCGAACACTAGTCTTTTACTACAAGTTCGCCTGTCTGTATTTTGGTACAGGTGATTTTGACAATGCAGTAATGTATCTCAATAAAATCATCCATTGGAAGGCCGACCTCAGATCAGATTTGCAGTGTTATGCTCGATTGCTCCATCTGATTGCACATTATGAACTTGGAAATGATGTGATTTTGGAAAGTCAGGTTCGATCGGTCTATCGCTTTATGTCTAAGTTGAAAAATCTCACAACAGTCGAAAATGAAATCTTCTCCTTCATTCGCTCATCGTTTAGTCTATCCAAGAAGGAAATTAAAACAGGTTTTCAGCAGCTGTTTGATCAATTAAAACAACTAGAAGGTAACCCAACCGATAGCAGGTCGTTCATGTACCTAGATATACTTTCTTGGCTTGAAAGTAAAATAAAAGGGGTGCCTGTTCAAGAAGTAATCGCCGCCCATTTTCGTAACAGAATACAAATTGAACCCGAAAGCTGAAATACTGCCATATAATAGAAGAATTTTATTGAAAATTCAGCCAT
The DNA here is from genome assembly GCA_039805205.1 of Bacteroidota bacterium. Classification (GTDB taxonomy): domain Bacteria; phylum Bacteroidota; class Bacteroidia; order Chitinophagales; family Chitinophagaceae; genus Pollutibacter. The sequence continues at coordinate 6,672 of JBDLUR010000256.1, read as the reverse complement.
TTTGACTACCTTTGCCATCCTTAAATTTGGCATGCCCGTATTTTTCCAAGTCTGTACAAATATAATTCATTGATTTTCAATGATATGTATTCGGCCCTAATGGCTGAACAGATTGGCATTTGCGGCGGTAGAAAATTGTAAAAACAGATAACTTATTATGGCTATCAAAAAAGACAATCGCCCGAAATCTTCATTTTCAAAGATTACCATCAGTCTTGCTTCTCCAGATTCTATCCTTGATAGATCATTTGGTGAGGTACTGAAACCAGAGACCATCAACTACAGAACCTATAAGCCTGAGAGAGATGGTTTATTCTGTGAAAAAATCTTTGGTCCAGTTAAAGATTACGAATGTGCTTGTGGAAAATATAAAAGGATTCGTTACAAAGGTATTGTGTGCGACAGATGTGGTGTTGAAGTAACTGAGAAGAAAGTAAGAAGAGAAAGAATGGGCCACATCAAATTGGTGGTGCCTGTAGTACACATTTGGTATTTCAAGAGCTTGCCTAACAAGATTGGTTATTTGTTGGGAATCAGTTCAAAGAAATTAGAGAGCATTATTTACTATGAGCGTTTCGTAGTAATTCAGCCAGGTATTGTTGAAGAGAAAGGTAAGAAGCAAGGCGATTTGCTTACCGAAGAAGAATACTTAGACTTATTGGATACCCTTCCAAAGGAAAATCAGTATTTACCTGACGAAGATCCAAACAAGTTTATCGCTAAAATGGGTGCTGAAGCGGTACATGATTTGTTGCTCAGAATCGATTTAGATTCATTGAGTTATACACTTAGAAGAGCTGCAGAAACTGAGACTTCTCAACAAAGAAAAGCAGATGCTCTCAAGCGCTTGAGTGTAGTTGAGTCGTTCCGTGATGCAAATACAAGAATCAATAACCGTCCTGAATGGATGGTGATGCAATACATTCCAGTTATTCCACCTGAATTGAGACCATTGGTTCCATTGGATGGTGGAAGATTCGCTTCTTCTGACTTGAATGATCTTTACCGTAGGGTAATTATCAGGAACAACCGTTTGAAGCGTTTGTTGGAAATCAAGGCTCCTGAGGTGATCTTGAGAAATGAAAAGAGGATGTTGCAAGAGGCAATTGACTCATTATTTGACAATAGCCGCAAATCAAACGCTGTTAAAGCAGAAGGTGGAAGGGCGTTGAAGTCACTAAGTGATGTGTTGAAAGGTAAGCAGGGCCGTTTCCGTCAGAACTTGTTGGGTAAGCGTGTCGACTACTCTGGTCGTTCGGTTATTGTGGTAGGTCCTGAATTGAAATTGCATGAGTGTGGTTTGCCAAAGGATATGGCTGCGGAACTGTTCAAGCCATTTATCATTAGAAAATTAATTGAAAGAGGTATTGTAAAGACTGTAAAGTCTGCCCGTAAGTTGGTTGATCGTAAAGAGGCAATCGTATGGGACATCCTTGAAAATATTTTGAAAGGTCATCCTGTAATGCTTAACCGTGCCCCAACATTGCACAGGTTATCTATTCAGGCTTTCCAGCCTAAATTGGTAGAAGGTAAAGCGATTCAGCTTCACCCGTTGGTGTGTTCTTCGTTCAACGCCGACTTCGACGGTGACCAGATGGCGGTACACGTTCCATTGAGCCATGCTGCAATTTTGGAAGCGCAGTTGTTGATGATTGCTTCACACAATATCCTCAACCCACAGAACGGAACACCAATTACGCTTCCTTCACAGGACATGGTTCTTGGTTTATATTATATTACCAAGGGTAAGCGCAACTTGGAAAATGATGTTGTGAAGGGAGAGGGTATGAAGTTCTATAGTGCTGAAGAAGTTATCATCGCTTATAATGAAGGCAAGGTTGACTTGCATGCCTATATTAAAGTAAAGGTGAAAGTGCGTAACGATGATGGTTCACTTGAAACCAAATTACTTGAAACTACCGTTGGTCGCGTCTTGTTTAATCAGGCGGTTCCAGCGCAGGTAGGTTTTGTAAATGCATTGCTCACTAAAAAGAGTTTGAGAGAAATCATTGGTCAGATTATCAAAATCACCAACGTACCTACAACCGCTAAATTCCTTGATGCTATCAAAGAACTAGGTTTCCGTATGGCATTCAGAGGTGGTCTATCCTTTAACATTCAAGATCTTGAACTCCCTGTATTAAAGGGTGAGATGATTGATAATGCTTCTGGTGAAGTACAAGAAGTTTGGGATAACTACAATATGGGTCTAATCACCAATAACGAACGTTATAACCAGATTATTGATATTTGGTCTAGGGTGGATACAAAGATCACTGAGACTTTGATCAAGGCAATGGCCACTGATAAACAAGGTTTCAATTCTGTATACATGATGTTGGATTCCGGAGCAAGGGGTTCTAAACAGCAGGTAAAACAGTTGGCTGGTCTTCGTGGATTGATGGCTAAACCAAGAAAGAGTGGATCTACAGGTTCAGAGATCATTGAGAACCCGATCCTTTCCAACTTTAAAGATGGTTTGAGTGTATTGGAATACTTCATTTCTACACACGGTGCGCGTAAGGGTCTTGCCGATACTGCGTTGAAAACAGCCGATGCTGGTTACCTCACAAGACGTTTGGTTGACGTGGCACAGGATGTGATTATATCTGAAGAGGATTGTGGAACATTGAGAGGTATTGCTACAAGTGCGTTGAAAGACAATGAGGATATTGTAGAACCATTATATGATAGGATTTTGGGTAGAACATCATTGCATGATGTTTACGATCCAATATCTGATGAATTGCTAGTAAGTGCTGGTCAGCATATTGATGAAGACACCGCCAAGAAAATTGAAGATTCAGGCATCGAGACAATTGAAATCCGCTCAGTGCTTACTTGCGAAAGCAAGCGTGGATGTTGCGTTAAATGCTATGGCTTGAACCTAGCTACAGGTAACATTGCACAGCGTGGTGATGCAGTTGGTATCATTGCTGCACAATCAATTGGTGAGCCGGGTACACAGCTTACTCTCCGTACCTTCCACGTGGGTGGTGTTGCGGGATCTGCATCAGTAGAGTCTCATTTGATGGCTAAGTTTGAGGGTGTTGTTCAATTTGATGGTTTAAGGACTGTAAAAGCGAAAAACAACGAAGGAAAAGATGTTCAGGTTGTAATTGGTCGTACCGCTGAGATGAGGATCATGGATCTTAAGAATGATCGTGTTTTGATTACCAATAATGTACCATACGGTTCAACACTTGCGGTAGCTGAAGGCGCTAAGGTTGCTAAGGGTGATGTGATTTGCACATGGGATCCATTCAATAACGTAATTGTTGCTGAGATCGCAGGTCAAATTGGTTTCGATAATGTGATTGATGGTGTTACGTACCGTGAAGAAGCGGATGAGCAAACAGGTCACAGAGAAAAAGTGGTAATCGAATCAAAAGATAAAACCAGAATTCCTTCACTTAAAATAATGGGTAAGGATGAAAAAACGTATAACCTCCCAGTAGGATCACATATTGTAATTGAAGAGGGTGATCAAGTAACTGCTGGTCAGGTATTGGTGAAGATTCCAAGAATACTTGGTAAGTTGAGAGATATCACTGGTGGTCTTCCACGTGTAACAGAATTGTTTGAAGCAAGAAATCCAGGTAACCCAGCGGTTGTATCTGAGATTGACGGTGTAGTTAGTTTTGGTGCAATCAAGCGTGGTAACAGAGAGATTACTGTTGAAGCAAAAGACGGTGTTGTAAAGAAGTACCTTGTAACACTTACGCGTCAGATCCTTGTTCAGGATGGTGACTTTGTAAAAGCAGGTACACCAATGTCTGATGGACAAATTGCACCTGGTGATATCTTGTCAATTAAGGGTCCTTTTGCTGTTCAAGAGTATGTGGTAAATGAGATTCAAGAAGTTTATCGTTTACAGGGTGTAAAAATCAACGACAAACACATTGAAGTTATCGTACGTCAGATGATGAGAAAAGTAGAAATCGTTGATCCTGGAGATACAAGGTTCCTTGAAGGTGATTTGGAAGATCGTTTTGATTTCAACATTGAGAATGATTGGATCTACGACAAGAAAGTTGTTGTTGATGCAGGAGATTCTGAAGTATTGAAAGCAGGTCAAATTGCTAGCTTGCGTGAAATCAGAGAAGAGAATTCAATCTTGCGCAGAAACGATAAGAAAGTAGTTGAGTTCAGAGATGCAAACGCTGCAACATCTTGTCCTGTTCTTTTGGGTATTACCAAGGCTTCATTGGGTACACAAAGCTGGATTTCTGCAGCGTCTTTCCAGGAAACAACTAAAGTACTTTCTTCTGCTGCAATTCAAGGTAAGTCTGATGACATGCTTGGATTGAAAGAGAATGTAATCACTGGTCACCATATCCCAGCTGGTACTGGTTTAAGAGACTACGAAAAGCTGATTGTAGGTAGCAAGGAGGAATACGAACTATTACAAACTACACGTGAAGTGATGAGCTTCGACGAAGAAGAATAATCCTAAGGGAGCAGCAATGCTCCCTTTTTTCATTAAACCCCAACCCCTAAAACAATGAATCAAAAAGTAATCAATATTGTACTTGCTCTTGGAATAGTTATAGCACTATTTCTTCAAATCAAAGGATCAGGAAAAAAAGCAGATACAGTTCAATCTTCAGCCATAGCTTCAAGCGTTAAATTAGGTTATGTAGATCTTGATAGCGTACAAGAAAAATACCTTTTGTATAAGGAGCAAATGGATTTGTTTGAAAAAAAGAAGGAAGCTGCAGATCGTGATCTAAATAATGCCTTTCAACAAATCGATAACGAAAGAATAGCCTTTGCTAAAAGAGGAGAGTCGATCACCCAAGCAGAGTATGAAAATTTTCAGCGCTCTTACCAAGGCAAAATGCAGAATCTTGAAGAGCAAAAAAGAGTGCTTGAAAATAACATTGCAACAGAAGGAATGAAAACGATGGAGGGTCTTAAAAAGACTATCGACGAATACCTAGTTAAGTACAACAAGGAGAATAACTACACCTATATTTTCTCTTATTCTTCAGGATTGAATGTTTTGTTTTACAAAGACAGTGCTACCAATATAACTGATCAAATTGTAGCTGGCTTAAATGCAGAATACAACAAAACAAAAAAAGCTAAATAACGAACGAATTTCATAACTTAATCCCGGTATTTAATACCGGGATTTTTTTTAACCAAAATTGAACGTATGTCTGAGCAAAATAATTTCAAACCAAGCCTAGGTCTCTTAGATGCAACTATGTTGGTTGCAGGATCTATGATTGGTTCAGGTATATTTATTGTGAGTGCTGATATTACTCGTAATGTGGGTAGTGCAGGTTGGTTAGTCATGGTTTGGTTGATTACAGGCTTCATGACCATTAGTGCTGCATTGAGTTATGGCGAGTTAAGTGCAATGTATCCTAAGGCAGGGGGACAATATGTTTATTTAAAAGAGGCGTATAATCCTTTAGTAGGATTTTTATATGGTTGGAGCTTTTTTGCTGTCATACAAACAGGTACAATAGCAGCAGTAGGTGTGGCTTTTGCTAAATTTGCTGGATATTTTTTCCCGGCATTAAACATGCAGGATCAAAACATACTCACACATATAGGATCAATTAAAATATACCCTGCACAAATCGTGGCTATTGGTATTGTAGTGTTGTTAACCTATATCAATACGCGTGGTGTTAAAGAAGGGAAAATTATTCAGACTACTTTTACGGTGTCTAAATTGTTATCGTTGTTCGGTCTCATCCTTTGTGGTTTTCTTTTTGTAGATACTAGTTATTGGTCGACCAACTGGGAGTCTGGAATGCTGTCTCAAAAAGTATTGGTCAACGACGATGGTACAATAACCTGGGAGTCAATCGGTGGTATTACTTTATTAGGTGCTATTGCTGCATCAATGGTTGGTTCTATTTTCAGTAGTGATGCTTGGAACAACGTGACCTTCATTGCGGGTGAAATTAAAAATCCTAAAAGAAACATAGGTCTAAGTCTTTTTCTAGGTACTTTATTGGTGACCATTATTTATGTATCTGCCAACTTAATGTACCTCAATGTATTACCCCTTAATTCAATTGCAAAGCCTGAAGAAGACAGACTAGCAGTAGCAGCTGCCAGTGTTATTTTTGGAGCCGCTGGTAGATCAATTATTGCCATACTGATAATGGTGTCCACATTTGGTTGCATCAATGGATTGGTCATGGCAGGGGCAAGGGTGTATTATACAATGGCTCAAGATGGTTTGTTCTTCAAAAAGGCGGCATCCTTAAATAGTAATGCTGTCCCACAATGGGCTTTATGGAGCCAGGCCTTGGTAGCCTGTTTGCTTTGCTTAAGTGGACGTTATGGTGAATTATTGGATATGGTTTCTTTTGTGGTGGTTATCTTTTATGTGCTTACTATCATTGGTATTTTCATACTCAGGAAAAAAAGACCAGACTTAGAAAGGCCGTACAAGGCTTTTGGTTATCCAGTTCTGCCATTGATTTACATATTCATGGGGCTAAGCTTTTGTGTATTGTTGATCATGTTCAAACCTGAATATACTTGGCCCGGATTAATAATTACTTTGCTCGGAGTTCCTCTATATTTTATAGCAGTAAGATCTAAAACGAAAGCATAGATGAATAGAGTGGCAGTAATTGTGGCTGGTGGATCTGGAACCCGAATGGGAAAGGAACTTCCTAAACAGTTTTTACTGTTGAATGG
>JBDLUR010000255.1:0-8491 GCA_039805205.1 Bacteroidota bacterium | reverse complement strand
TTTGCGGAGACTGAGGGATTCGAACCCTCGATACCCCTTTCGAAGTATACACACTTTCCAGGCGTGCTCCTTCAACCACTCGGACAAGTCTCCTTTTGAAGGACTGCAAAATTAATTCTATTCACTCAGAAGGCGAATATTTTTTTAGCGTTGTCAGTTGTCATTTCATTCACTTCCTCGATTGAAATCCCTTTGAGTTCCGCAATTTTTTGAGCAACATGAACAATATAACTACTCTCATTTCTTTTGCCTCTATAGGGCACAGGTGATAGATATGGTGCGTCCGTTTCCAATACCAAATATTCCAATGGAGTTTCCTCTACTATTTTTGCAAGCCCAGCATTCTTATAAGTGACTACTCCCCCTATCCCCAAATAAAACCCGAGCTCGATTACATTTTTAGCCTGTCGCTCATCACCACCAAAACAATGAAATATTCCTCTTGCTTTCCCTCTTCCATGTTGAGCGATCATCTTGATGCACTCATCCATTGAACTTCTTGAATGAATAACTATAGGCAGGTCTTTTGCAATGGCCAACTCAATTTGGATTTGAAACGCTATTTCTTGTTGGGTCTTAAACTCTACAGAATGATAAAAATCCAATCCGATTTCGCCAATAGCAGCAAATGGTCTTCTCTCCAGCCAATCACTTACTATATTGAGCTCTGCCTCATACCGACCATCAACATAACAAGGATGAAGCCCCATCATAGGTATGCAATATTCAGGATGCTTTTCAACAAGCTCCATCATCATTCCATGTGAATGATTATCAATGGCCGGAAGGTAGACCCTTGACACACCGGCTGTATTACTTCTTTGTATTACATCCTCAATATCCGCTTTAAATTCTTCACTGTATAAATGACTGTGGGTATCTATCATATGAATTGGGGGTAATTTTTATTAAAAAAAATAAAAAGATTAGTATCTTTCGAACAGTTTTCATAGGGTACGGATTAAAAACGGGCCGAGGTTTCTACCTAAGGCCCTACCTTTTGTAAAGGAAATTAATCTACATCTTCAATTCTTTTAAACAGAAAACCCTTTGCTGTAGCTTGTTTTAGTAGTATTGGCAATACATACAGCATTCTCTCCTCTCCCTTATCAGAATCATGAAATAGATAGATATTGCCCTTGTCAATATGACTAGTCACTCTACTTACACACTCCTCTTTGTTTAACGAATGATCATAATCAGCAGTGAGAATTGTCCACATGATAATTTTATACCCCTCATTTTCCAACAGCTTAGCTTGCTTTCGTTTTATTCTGCCATAAGGAGGTCTGAATAATTTTGATGCAATCAACGTTGAGGCCTGATGTACTTCCTCTGTATAAACTGAAACCGAACTCTTCCATCCATTTACATGGTGTTGGGTATGATTGCCTATGGAATGACCTTCTGCCACTATTCTTTTCATGATATCAGGATACCTCTTCACGCGATCTCCAATGCAGAAGAAAGTCGCTTTTGCATTGAAATCTGCTAATAGATCCAAGACAGCAGGTGTTATGGTTGGATGTGGACCATCATCAAAGGTCAAATAAAGCGCCTTTTCAGTAGATGGCATTTGCCAGGTGAATGAAGGATATAACCATTTTATCCAAAGAGGTATGCGAGCAGGAAAAATCATCCCTTACTGATTTTTGACACCTCCTGATAGATTTCATTCATTTCAGTAATCGCAGTAAGAATTGCTCTTCGTCCTTGTTTCTTTTCTGCACTTGTGATATAAATGGGCGGAAGCTCTTCCCACGTAGACAATAAGGCTTCTGAGAATTTCTTTACGTTGGCACTAACTACCTTTTGGGTCTCTTTATCCGATTTTGTAAAAACAATTGAAAATGGAATACCCCATGCGCCTAATTGATTGACAAACTCAAGGTCGAGCTCCTGAGGTTCGTGTCGAGAATCAATCAGAATAAAGGTATTTACCAAGGTTTCTCTGGTACGGAGATACCCTTCTATCATTTTTTCCCAGCGTTTACGCTGACTAGCCGAAACTTTCGCAAACCCATAGCCGGGTAAATCTACCAGATTCCAAAACAATACTGGTGACTTCTCAGCTGCCTTACTTTCAACCAGAAAATGATTAATCAATTGCGTTTTACCGGGCGTAGCAGAGGTCTTTGCTAAATTCTTGATGTCTGTGAGCATGTTGATCAAAGAAGACTTACCTACATTACTTCTGCCAATAAAGGCATACTCAGGCTTGTCGGCTTTGGGACAAGAAGCTACATCAGGACTGCTGATAACATATGTTGCTTTTCGAATAATCATATTGAGATTTACAATTCCTTTAAGAGCGCTTGCAGTGATTTTGTTTACTTTTGTGCTGATGGGAAACTTCGCTCACGATACAATCGTGCCAGATCAGGCTTCAAATTTACCGAAAAAAGAACAGGTAGCCTTGATGTTCGATCAAATAGCACCGAAATACGATTTTTTGAACCGCTTTTTATCAGCAGGCATAGACATCAGCTGGAGAAAAAAAGCATTGAGCTTGCTCAAAAAAAAGAATCCTGAAACCATCCTAGATGTTGCAACTGGTACGGCCGACTTGGCTATTATGGCGTCCAAAATTTTAACTCCAAAGAAAATTGTAGGTATCGATATATCTGAGGGGATGCTCTCTTTCGGTAGACAAAAAATTGCTACTCAAGGGCTCTCAACCATTATTGAATTACAATCAGGAGATAGTGAGGCTATTCACTTTTCTGATGAAAGTTTCGACGCTGTAACCGTGTCTTTTGGAGTACGCAATTTTCAAAACCTTGAAAAAGGAATTGGAGAGATTTTTCGTGTACTCAAAAAAAACGGGACCTTGGTTGTGCTTGAGTTTTCAAAACCTAAGCTACCTCTGGTCAAACAGTTCTATAACCTTTACATGAATGTGGTTACCCCTGGAATGGGTGGACTCTTTTCAAAAAACAGAAATGCTTATCAATATTTAAACGAATCTGTACAAAAATTCCCTGAGGGAAAAGCATTCACGGCAGTTCTAGAAAATGCTGGCTTCCAAAAAACCAATATCAAAACCCTAAGTTTCGGCATATGCACCATTTATACCGGAGAAAAATAAATATCCTAGGATTGCTTCTTATTCTCGTAAATGTTTCATTTGCGCAAAGAGCATTTGAGCCTAATTTACCAGACCACGACGATAAGCTATACTATTTTGGTATCGTTCTGGGATACAATACTTCTCATTATAACTTATCTCATCATGCATCTTTCTTAAACCCTAATAACCCGATTAAATCTGTAGAATCTGTAAATGCTGGCAGAATTCATTTAGGTATCATGGCCAATTTACAATTGACTAAACATCTTGATCTAAGAGGATATCCCTTGAACCTTATTTTCAGTGAAAAGAAGTTTTTATATACAGTTGATCCCGCCTCTAATCTTACGCCAAGCACCGATCCTCAAAAAGTGGAATCTATTGTGATGAGCTTCCCCTTACAATTGAGATTAAAAAGTGATAGAATAAGAAATTTTAGGGTCTACACCTTAGCTGGCATGAAATATGATTTCGATCTTGCAAGTAATTCTGCTGCAAGAAATACTGAAAACATGCTCAAGGTTAAAAAATCTGATTACGGTGTTGAAGGTGGGATTGGCTTTCAGTTTTTCTTCCCCTACTTCATTCTATCACCTGAAATCAAATTTAGTTACGGACTATCCAATGTTCATGCTAGGGATGAGCAATTGATTTATTCCAGTGTAATAGACAGGATGAACAGCAGAATGATTATGTTTTCTCTTCACTTTGAAGGTGGAGGATTGGGTGGAAGTAGACGCTAATAATCATAGACCCTTCGCTGCATATTCAGCCTTATTCCAAGTGATCCAAAGTAATTGGGTGCCTCTGCACCAGATTTTCTCGCATTGAAATTGGCTTCTAGAAATAAATTTTCCATAGGCTCATAAGCAAGCCAGTAGTTCAAATTATAACTGTTTTTAGCCTGTGGAGCAAAGAAGAAAAAACCTTCTTGCATTGGCCTTGTATCACTGTCTTTGAAAATGTTTGTCCCGTAATTAGCTCCATTCACATCTACGCCTTTTCTCCAATAGATACTAGTGAGCTGCATATACCATTTAGGTGCAGGTTGATACTTGGCAATAGCGATGTACTCTTTTACATTAGAATGCAAAGGATGAGCAAGTGGTTGGTTGTAATGCGTGTAATTAGCAACCGTATCAAAATGAGAATAGGTGAATGGCCTTATCCAATTGGTCTCTACTTGTACATCAAGATTATTTACTCCAAATGCATCGATGTACTTCATACCTGCTTGAAAAGCCCATTTATTGGCCCACCACCCCTTTCGTTCTTTGATGAACTTAGTGTAAAATTCATCAAGCATAACTTGCCCGTAGACCTGTACGCGCTTTGCGAGGTTGGCTTTAACATCAAAACCGATGAAAGAGTTATCCGGACTCCCCACATTCAATTCTGCAGCTCTTAGAAAAATAATTGGGTTTAAATAATTGATCTCAAAACGATTTTGACGCCCATATACGACACCCTCAAAAAGTCCAATTGTCAGCCACTTAGGCGCATTAAAACTCAAGTAATGTATAGTTGCATATTTTTTCCAAAGTAGGGTATCATCCCCTAATCCCCTTCTAGTATATTGGGGCTGTAGCTCCATCACCCTGCTGGAATAATTAAATTTCCAAGCCCTGAGATTCAAATTAAGATAAGCATGACTAGCTGATTGATCCGAGATAAAAAGACTTCGGTAGCCGTTACCAATAAAGATTTTATCGTGCCCTAACTGTACATCGAGATATTTGGTGGGCTTAATGTAAAGAGAACCCCTTGCATCCCAGGAATCATAGCCAGTCTCTTTGTAACGCTTATACAAGCCTGCCCCAGGAACTGCACGATAGGTATCAAACTCTTGCCTTGCAAATACCGGTGGCCGTTCTAAGTTTTCTGTCAGATAGGCTTGAAACCCAATTCTATTGCCAATTTGTGAGCGAAAAGCGAGTCCACGTGAATTCAAATAATGCGTCTGATCTGATTGATTATCGCGCATGCCCTGCAATTGTAAAACAGGATTGACTGATAGAAAGAAATCATCCTGGTTCACCAATACAAAGTTGGCGGGGTCTTTGTAAAAGGATTTCAACAAAGGATGCTTGGAAGGTGCAGCCGTCTTGCCTCTACTGGTCCATTCAAGATGATTCAATTTTGCGCGACTTACATTGTATCGATCGATTTCAGTCAACTTCAACTCATCCGCAATTGTTGTAGCCTTTTCAAGTGATGCCGCCCACCATTGTCGGTTAAAAGGTTTAAAGGCTGAAAAATTCAAATTACTGTCAGTTTGCATTTTTATCTCCAATCGATCCAACAGTATGTAATCCTTTGAGCCCTGCTGAAACAAAGAAGACTGAGCCTTTGTTAATTGAGGAGAAACAAAAAGAACAAAGAGCAAAAAGGTTTTTATAATTTGCAGTTTAGAAAAAGCAATACGATTATGAAGAGATATTTGATTAAAAACACCAGTATAGTCAACGAAGGAAAAATTCATAGCGGAGATGTATTAATCGAGGACAAAAAGATTGCTAAAATTAGTCAAGTTATTGATAATACGTATAACGCTATTGAAATAAACGGTGAGGGAAAATTCCTCTTACCAGGTGTTATTGACGACCAGGTTCATTTCAGAGAACCGGGCCTAACACATAAAGCTAATATTCATACTGAATCAATTGCTGCAGTCGCAGGTGGCACCACAAGCTTCATGGAGATGCCCAATACAAAACCAGCTGCTCTTACGCAGGAATTGCTTGAGGAGAAGTACCAGATAGCTGCAAATAGCTCTCCTGCTAATTACTCTTTTTTCATGGGCACCTCCAATGATAACACAGAGGAGATCCTAAAGACAAATGATAAAAAAAATGATGTATGTGGCATCAAGATCTTCATGGGATCATCAACAGGTAACATGCTTGTTGACAATCATCTAACGCTAGATAGAGTCTTCCGTGAAAGTGAATTGCTAATTGCAACCCATTGTGAAGATGAAAGAATCATCAAAGCCAATCTTGCCTCTTTTGAACAATCAGGAAAACCAATACTGTCATCAGACCACCCCATCATAAGAAATGTAGAAGCCTGTTTTGAATCTTCCTTGATGGCAGTACAATTAGCAAAAAGAAACAATACGAGATTACACATCCTTCACATATCAACGGCCAAAGAATTACAACTTTTTACTAATCTCATTCCACTAGAAGAAAAAAGGATAACATCTGAAGTATGTGTACATCATTTGCATTTTACTGCAGACGACTATGAGCTATTGGGCAATAAAATAAAATGCAACCCCGCCATCAAAGCAAAAGAAAACAAAGCTGCTTTATGGGAAGCGTTGTTAGATGACCGATTGGACATCATTGCAACAGATCATGCCCCTCACACTGTTGAAGAAAAATCAGGCGACTACCTACATGCTCATGCAGGTCTACCATTAGTACAACACAGCCTGCTGCTCATGTTACACTATTACAAACAAGAAAAAATTTCTATAGAGAAAATAGTAGAGAAAATGAGCCATGCGCCAGCAAAATGTTTTCAAATTGCTGAACGTGGATTTATTCGTGAAGGCTATTTTGCAGATTTAGTTTTGGTTGATGCAAACAAAAAGAATACCGTAGAAAAAGAAAATATTTTGTACAAATGCGGATGGAGCCCACTTGAAGGTTTTGAATTTCCAGCCTCCGTTGAAAAAACATTTGTAAATGGTTATCCTGTTTATGAAAATGGTAAGGTTGATACATCATATAGAGGTATGCGATTAAAATTCAACCGAGATTAACATGAGAGTAGATAAAACTACTTTATACGATCTTGCGGTTTTTCACAAAGAAGACGAATACTCCTTATTCGCTAAAATTGATTTTACAAGAACAGGTGAAGGAAGATCTGCTTTATACCAATTATTTTCTTCGCCATTTGATAATATAAAAGACATCCATGAAACACAAGCTATTCTTCGCTTGTACGAAAATAAAATTCATGAGTGGCCATCAAGAATAACCAATGGCACACTTCTGATTATTGAAAAATTCCTAGACGAGAACCCAGACACCATACCCCAACATCCAGATTTTATGAGAGCGCTGGTATACAAGCTGCTTCACCCAGCAGATTATGCCATGATTCATTTCTCGATGAAACAGATGTTTGAATTTGTAAAGGGTTTCGAATCAATCATTTTGTTTTTCGGCAATCAACATATACCTCCAAAGCTTGCTCTCCTTCTACAACAAGCAGAACGTATTGTTAATGATCGAAGATTGATTGAGTTTAAATCTCATGACAACTTTTCTTCCTTAAGCAGGGCGTCGATACTTTATTTTGGTAGTCTTTTTCATGTAGACATGATAGCAGAAGTAAGAAAGTTGGTAACGATATATGGTCAGCTGGATGCATGGTATGCAATGGCATTTGCCAATCATTCACTACAGCTATCCAACCCAGACTTCATAGATCAATACGAGCCAGCAATTAATGCAAAAGGCTTAAGACACATCATGTTGGCTGAACCGATAGCCTATGACTTGATTATGGATAAAAATGCCAACTTTATTTTTCTTACCGGAGCCAATATGGCAGGGAAAAGCACATTGATTAAAGCAATTGGCCTTTCAGTTTACTTGGCACATCTAGGAATGGGCGTACCTGCACAACAGATGCAATTAACATTATTTGATGGCATTCTAACTAATATCAATGTTGAGGATAATTTAGTGAAGGGTGAAAGTTATTTTTTCAATGAAGTGAAACGCATCAGAGAGACAATAGTTAAGATTACCAATGGTAAAAGATGGCTGGTATTGATTGATGAAATATTTAAAGGAACCAACATACAGGATGCCATGAAATGCTCGACAGCAGTAATTAAAGGGCTAATCAAAATGCAAAACGGATTATTCATTTTGTCCACTCACCTTTATGAAATTGGCGAAGAATTAAAAACACTACCATCAATTAGTTTTAAATATTTTGAAACCCAACTCATCAACAACGAATTATTTTTTAGCTACCAACTCAAGGATGGAATTAGTCAGGACAGAATGGGCTTTTTGATTTTACAAAAAGAAGGAGTAACTAAATTACTAGACGAAATAGGCACTAACTCCCCTGCTGTTTAAACACCAAGACTTCACGAGCATTTTCTTTTTTACTGCGTTGCAAATCACATTTCAGTAATCATACCTTATGTGATCTTCACAACATGTTTGTGAAAACCTTTGGCAGTGCAGTTTACGGCGTTGAAGCCATCACCATTACAATTGAGGTCAACTGGACCTCCCAGGGTAAAGAATATTGTATTGTAGGACTCCCTGATTCTGCTATCAAGGAAAGCATGCAAAGAATTGAGAGTTCCATCAAGACCAACGCATTTGAAATGCCAAGGACAAGAATTGTTGTCAATCTTGCACCAGCGGATATCAGAAAAGG
>JBDLUR010000254.1:0-4423 GCA_039805205.1 Bacteroidota bacterium | reverse complement strand
GTTGTGGAAACTCTGATAACCCTAACGATACTGCTTACTGGGATCTAGATCGATTTGTTGAAGAAGTTGAGCAGGTTCGCAAAGCACTTAATTTGGGTAAAGAAAATTTCTATTTACTCGGTCATTCATGGGGCGGTATTTTAGCCATGCAATATGCATTGAAGTACCAGGATAATCTAAAGGGACTGATTGTTTCTAATATGATGTCTAGTTGTCCGGATTATGATAAATATGCCGAAAATGTGCTTGCTAAGCAGTTCGATCCAGTTGTTTTGGACACCATAATGGCCATTGAAAAGCGTGGTGATTTTGACAATCCAAATTATATGGGATTGTTAGGTCCAAATTTTTATGAGAAACATATTCTCAGACTTCCTGCAGTAGAATGGCCTGATCCTGTAAATAGAGCTTTTGCGAAGTTGAATAAGACGTTGTATGTCACCATGCAGGGACCAAGTGAATTTGGTATTTCTGGTCGCTTAGAAAACTGGGATGTAAGTAAACAACTTTCTTCCATCCTGGTACCAACACTTGTTATTGGTGCACAACACGATACCATGGACCCCGAGCACATGAAATGGATGTCGACTCAATTTAAAAATGGCACCTATCTCTATTGTGAAAAGGGAAGTCATATGGCTATGTATGACGACCAAGAAACTTATTTCAAAGGATTAATCGATTATATCAACAAGACTAAATAAATGATGAATATGCGCATGCGTTTAATTTCAACCGGTATAGCAATTCTAGCTATCACTTCTTTTTTGCCAACAAACATTCAAGCTCAAAAGAAGAGTGCAAAATCAGTAGCAGTTGTTCAAGCTCCAGCTGTTGATCTTGAATCTCATTTTAAGCCTGTTTTTTGGCGAAACCTAGGACACAGTAGAGGTGGACGTTCTGTTTCTGCAACAGGTGTAAAAGGCAATCGCCTAACTTATTATATGGGCATCACTGGCGGAGGTGTTTGGAAAACAGAAGATGCTGGTCAGAATTGGTTCAATGTTTCTGATGGATATTTTAAAACTGGTTCTGTTGGAGCAGTCGCTGTTGCTGAATCAGACCCCAATGTAGTCTATGTTGGAATGGGTGAACATGCACCTCGAGGTGTAATGACATCTTACGGTGATGGCGTTTATCGTTCAAATGATGCAGGTAAAACTTGGCAACATCTAGGTTTAGAAATGACCAGACACATCGCCAATGTGGTGATTCATCCTACCAACTCTGAAGTAGTTTATGTTGCTGCACAAGGTGCTTTAAATGGTCCATCAAAAGAAAGAGGAATTTATAAAAGTGATGATGGTGGTAAAACCTGGAAGCATGTTTTATATGTTGATGAAAATTCTGGATGCGCTGATTTAAATATGGATCCCAACAATCCAAGAATTCTGTATGCTGCCATGTGGGATCATCGTCGTTTACCATGGGCAGTGCAAAGTGGAGGAAAAGGAAGTGGTTTGTATAAGAGTACAGATGGAGGAGAGACTTGGTTCAAAATACAAAATGGATTACCGAATGAATTAGGTAAGATGAGTATTTCTGTTTCAAAAGCGAATTCAAATAAAGTGTATGCACTTGTTGAAAGTGATACCGAGAAAGAGCAAGGTGGTTTGTTTGTATCCAATGATGCGGGTGATAGCTGGAACAGAGTGAGCAAGGATCACAGACTCATTTCTAGAGCTTGGTATTATATTGAAGTATTTGCAGATCCGCAACAAGAAAATACGCTTTATGTATTAAGTGCTGCTGGTTTAAAATCTACGGATGGTGGTAAAACATGGACTAATATTTCAGGAACGCATGGCGATTATCATCAGCTTTGGATTAATAAAGAAGACAATCAAAATATGATTGTAGCCAATGATGGTGGCGCAGCTGTAACGTTTAATGGAGGTAAAGTATGGTCTACTCAAAATAATCAGCCCACTGCACAATTCTACAGAATCAATGTCGACAATCTTTTCCCCTACAATATTTATGCCGGTCAGCAAGATAACACCTCAGTGAAAATTGCTAGTCGTAATACCAGTGGTGGTAACATCACCGAACGTCAATGGTCTTATTCCGCTGGAGGTGAATCAGCCTTTTTAGGATTTGATCCTAACGATCCTCGTTATGTAATGGGTGGCAGTTATCAGGGTACAATTGAATTATTGGATACACATACAGGCGAAGGAGTAGGTGTTATGATTCATCCAGTTCAGTACCAAGCATTGCAACCCAAACACATGAAATACAGATTCAATTGGAATGCGCCAATATTGTATTCAAAACATGAGAAGGGTGTTTATTATCATGCCGGAAATCATTTGTTCAAAACAAAAGATATGGGTAAATCTTGGGAAGTTATTTCTCCAGATTTGACAACACATGATACAGCAAAGATGGGCATGAGTGGATTCCCTTATACCAACGAAGGCGCTGGTGGTGAAAACTATTGTACCATTACCTATGTGATGGAATCGGATAAAGAAAATGGTGTAATCTATACTGGTAGTGACGATGGTCTTGTACACGTAACAAGAGATGGAGGTAAAAGCTGGATCAATATCACGCCAAAAGATTTGGGTGAAGCTGTTGTTAATGCAATTGAAGTTTCTCCTCACGATCCTGCAACAGTCTATGTTGCGGCACATAAATATAAGTTGAATGATTTTACTCCTTTTGCTTATAAGTCTAATGACTATGGTAAAACCTGGACCAAAATAGTCAATGGTATTCCCTATGGTGCTTGTGTTCGTGTTGTAAGAGAAGATGATACTAGAAAAGGTTTATTGTACGCGGGAACAGAAACAGGCTTGTATATTTCTTATGATGATGGAGCAAGCTGGATGAATTTTCAACGTAATCTTCCTGTAACTCCTATCACAGATTTGAAAGTGCATAAAAACAATTTGATTGCAGCAACGCAGGGAAGGTCATTCTGGATATTGGACGAATTGCAGCCATTGAGATCTTTTGATCCTTCAGCTGTTGGTAAGTTATCATTGTTGCCTATTCCAGAAGTCCATAGGATTTCTGGTTATAGTATTTTCGATAGTAATGGGGAGGAGAAAACAAAGTATCCAAATACAACAGCAGCAAATCCTGCAACTGGAGCTGTGATGTACTATCAATTACCTGATTCTGTAAAATCGCTTACCATTGAAATCAAAAATCAAAATGGTGAAGTTGTAAGGTCATTTAGCAATAAGCCTAAGTCGTCTAACAGCAATAACAGTTTCAGAAATGAGCCTGTTTTGACTGTGAAGAAAGGCTTGAATAGATTCGCTTGGAACCTACGCGGACAAGGTATGCCTACAATTGACAATGTATATATTGAAGGCAGCTATGCAGGAAGGAAAATTGTTCCTGGAAATTATACTGTTACTTTAACTGCTGATGGAGTTCAGCTATCTACTGCATTGGTCTTAAAGGCCGATCCTAGGATTAATGCATCTGCTGCAGATTTTGCTGCACAAGATGAACTGCTTGCAAAGTTGGAGAAGGATGTAACAGATATCCATGTTGCTGTAACACGCATGAGGGGTTTAGCGAAGCAAATTAAGGATATGGTTAAACTTGTTGAACAAGACAATGCTAAATCAGATGTGGTAAATATGGGAAATACCATTGTTAAAAAAATGAGTGTTTGGGAAGAAAAATTGATTCAGCCTAAGAGTCAAGCTTATGATGATGTAATCAATTTTGTCAATAAACTTAGTGCCAACATCATTTTTGTACATGGGGAAGTAAATTCTACTATACCGTATGTAACAGCTGGCCAGAAATCTAGATATGCTGAATTGCATGCTGAGTGGTTGGTTTATAAAAAAGAGATGGAAGAATTGTTGAATATAGATATAGCTGAGTTAAATGCAAAATGCAAAGCACTTGCAGTTGCAAATGTGATCTTACCAGAGTAAGCTATTGATTAAATAAAAAAGCCCACTGTAAAAACAGTGGGCTTTTTTATTTTTGGGTTGACAAAATTAAATTTATAGTCCTGCAAGTGACAAGCTCAATTTCTTTAATTCATTCAACTCTGTATTTTCTACAATATTGTTAGGCATAAGGATGAGTGAATTTTTATTTGTTTTCCACCAATCTCTGTGCAGTAAAGAGGTGTATGGGATTGTACCAATCAAATAACTTCTTTCATTTCCTGAATGCCACTCTTCAATGGTGTTGAATTCTTCTTTTGGAATATGTTTAAGATCTGTAAAGCTGATATAAACCCTTAAATGAAAATCATTAGATAATTCAGCCGGAGTATGTTGGTGAAGTTTTTTGTACTCATAGCGATATCCGTAGCGCAATGCTGCGATATCACTCAAGACTGCTGATGCTGTTGGAAAACTACCTGCGCCTTTTCCATAGAAAAATTGCTTGTCAGCAAATCCACTTTCAATGACTACACCATTGTATTCGTTTTTGACAA
>JBDLUR010000253.1:0-9640 GCA_039805205.1 Bacteroidota bacterium | reverse complement strand
GTCTGCTGCATATCTTGTGCTTTACCTTCTGCAAATCCTTCCTTGATATCAAGTAAAACCAATTCGGTACAAACGCCTGCGCGGGCAATATTATCGGCGCAAGTAGCACCAACTGCACCAGCTCCAATTACAGTTACTTTCATTTTTTTTAATTTATAGGTAAGATAGATTGTTTGCGCCGCAAAGGTATGGGGTTATTTGCCAAATTGGATTACCTTTGCCCCCTCAAATCATAGTTATGGCAAATACGTCAGATATTTCAAGGGGTCTTATCATCAAATTGGATGGAAGCCTTTACACGGTTATTGAATTCGGGGAAAACAAAACAGCTAGAGCTGCTGCTAAGGTATGGGCAAAGCTGAAAGGTGTTGATAATAATCGTTCTATTGAAAAAACATGGAACAGTGGCGACACCATCTTCCCGGTAAGGGTTGAGAGAAAGAGTTACCAATATCTCTATAAAGATGAGACTGGTTTTAATTTCATGGATAATGAGACTTTTGAACAGGTAGCAGTCGCAGAAAACTTGGTTGATGCACCTCAGTTCCTAACTGATGGGCAAGAGGTTTCTGTTTTGTTCAATACTGAAACTGAACTGCCTATGAGTGTGGAGCTACCTGATAAAGTAGTTTCAAAAGTTACATACTCTGAACCCGGTTTAAGAGGTGATACTGCAACCCGTACGCTAAAACCTGCAACTGTAGAAACTGGTGCTACTGTTATGGTACCTTTGTTTGTAAATGAAGGAGATGTAATCAGGATCAATACCAAAACCGGAGAATACATAGAAAGAGTAAAAGACTAGTTTTTTGGATTTTTCGATAAAATCGACCTAAAATGCCCCTTTTTTTCACGAAATTGGGGCATTTTTCATTAAAAATGGGCCAAATTTAATTTGGCGGGTAAATGTTTTTCTCTCACCTTTACCTCCCGTTTTCAACCCAAAAATTATTTAATATGGATTTGAAGCAAATTCAGGATCTCGTTAAAATGGTTAACAAGTCTAATATTAGTGAATTAACCATCGAGGAAAAAGACATCAAAATTACCATCAAGCAAAAAGAGGATAAATATGTAACTGCAGCTCCAATGCAGGCAATTCCTCAAATGCAAGCAATGCCAGTTGCAGCTACACCTGTCGCTTCGGCTCCTGCTGCTGTACCCGCTGCCGCTCCTAAGGCAGCAGATAATTTGATAACCATCAAGAGTCCAATGATTGGTACTTTTTATCGTAAACCAGCTCCTGACAAACCCAATTTTGTAGAAGAGGGAGATGAGGTCAGAAATGGTAAAGTAGTTTGTGTAATCGAAGCCATGAAACTTTTCAATGAAATTGAAAGTGAAGTGAGCGGTAAGATTGTAAAAATATTGGTAGATGACGCATCGCCAGTTGAATACGATCAGCCTCTGTTCCTTGTTGAGCCAGCTTAGTCCATAACTGGAGAGCAGGTTAATTTTTTCATCTAAAAATGTGGCATGACCAAAGATTCTAAGAAAAATTTCAAAAAGATATTGATCGCCAACAGAGGAGAAATTGCATTAAGGGTGATCAGGACTTGTAGAGAAATGGGTATCAAGACTGTTGCGGTGTACTCAACAGCAGATAAAGATAGTTTACACGTAAGATTTGCTGATGAAGCTGTATGTATAGGAAAGCCAGCGAGTGCTGATTCCTATTTAAATATTCCACACCTCATGTCGGCTATGGAGATTACCAATGCGGATGCAGTTCATCCTGGCTATGGTTTTCTTGCTGAGAATGCAAAATTTGCTGAAATCTGTGGGGAACATGGGATCAAGTTTATTGGCCCAACACCAGATCAGATTCGTTCAATGGGAGATAAGATCACTGCTAAAGAAACCATGATCAAAGCAGGAGTTCCTGTAGTTCCTGGTAGTGGTGGTTTATTAGAGAGTGTTGATCAAGCGAAAGGTATTGCGAAAGAAATTGGATATCCTGTTATTCTTAAAGCAACAGCAGGTGGAGGTGGTAAGGGGATGCGTGTAGTTTGGGAAGAAGGGGAAATAGAAAAGGCATACAATACTGCCAAAGCAGAAGCACTAGCATCATTCAAGAATGATGGCGTGTACATGGAGAAGTTTGTAGAAGAGCCAAGGCATATTGAAATTCAAGTGGCAGGAGATCGTTATGGTAAAGTTTGCCACATGAGTGAACGTGATTGTTCAATTCAAAGACGTCACCAGAAATTAGTTGAAGAATCTCCTTCACCATTCATGACTGATGATTTACGTGAACGTATGGGAGCTGCAGCGGTTAAGGCGGCTGAAGCAATTGGATATGAAAGTGTAGGTACGATTGAGTTTCTGGTAGACAAGCACAGAAATTTCTATTTCATGGAAATGAATACCCGTATTCAGGTTGAACACTGTGTAACGGAAGAGGTGACCAACTTCGATTTGATCAAAGAGCAAATTAAAATTGCTGCTGGTGAGCCAATTTCGGGCAAACACTATTTTCCAGAAATGCATGCTATAGAATGCAGAATAAATGCTGAAGACCCTTATAATGATTTTAGACCTAGTCCGGGTAAAATCACTGTACTACACCAACCAGGCGGACATGGAATTCGTGTCGACTCTCATGTATATGCTGGTTATGTTATTCCTCCTTATTATGATTCTATGATTGCAAAAATTATTGCAGTAGCGCGAACCAGAAAAGAAGCGATTGATACCATGAGCAGAGCATTAAGTGAGTATGTGATTGAAGGTATTAAGACAACGATACCTTTCCACCAGCAATTGATGAAAAATGATGACTTCATCAGTGGTAATTTCACTACCAAGTTTTTGGAAACATTTAAAATGCAATAATCACTTTTCATTCTTTCTAAATAGAACCAAAACTAACTACAATAAAAAACCCCGCAGATGCGGGGTTTTTTCATTATCCAATTTTCCATTGTCCCAATTATCTTAAGAACAACATTTCTCTGTACTTTGGAAGTTCCCATTCAGAATCATCAACGAGTAATTCAAGTTTATCAACTGAATAACGGATATCGTCGAAGTAAGGCTTTACCTTGTCGCAATAAGCAATTGCTTTATCTCTTGATGAAGAGAGTGCATTAGCTGCTTTTCTTGCTTCAGTCATTTCCTCTGTAAGGATCTGTACTTTATTGATGTGTTCTGAAATTTCATTTAATACATTCAATTGTGCTTTGTAAGCATCTTCCTTCATGCCAAGATCTTTCAAACCTTTGATGTTGTTGATCAACACGTTTTGGTAACGAATAGCTGCAGGTAAGATGTGATTGCCAGCAAGATCACCAATAACGCGACCTTCAATCTGAACATACTTGATGTATTTTTCAAGTTCAATCTCATGACGTGCTTCAAGTTCTTTGTGTGAAAGTACCTTGTGTTTTTGGAACAAGTTCATTGCTTTTTCAGTCACCAAAGAATCAAGTGCAAGTGGAGTAGTTTTCAAGTTCGGCAAACCACGTCTAGCTGCCTCTTGCTGCCATTCTTCACTGTAGCCATCACCTTCAAACAATACATTCTTTGATGCTTTGATGTAAGACTTGATGACTTGCATGATAGCAACTTCTTTCTTGTCTCCTTTCTCAATGAATGCATCTACTTCTGCTTTGAAGTTGCTGAGCGTTTCAGCCATGATAGTATTTAAAACAGTCATGTTGTAACCACAGTTTGCAGAAGATCCAACTGCGCGGAATTCAAATTTGTTTCCAGTGAACGCAAATGGAGATGTTCTATTTCTATCGGTGTTGTCTAGTAAAAGCTCAGGAATATTCTTGTGGATGTCTAACTTCAACATCACTTCATCTTGCTCATCAAATTTCTCACCAACTCTGCTTTCGATTTCATTCAAAACCTTTGCAAGGTATCCTCCGATGTAAGCAGAGATAATAGCAGGGGGAGCTTCGTTTGCGCCAAGACGGTGATCGTTACCTGCAGAAGCAATAGCTGCACGTAATAAATCTGCATGGTCATGTACCGCTTTGATGGTGTTCACAAAGAAAGCGAGGAACATCAAATTGGTTTTTGGTGTTTTGCCAGGAGCTAAAAGGTTGACTCCTGTATCTGTTGCCATACTCCAGTTGTTGTGCTTACCGCTACCGTTGATGCCGGCAAATGGTTTTTCATGCAACAAAACACGCAACTTATGACGCTTTGCTACACGCGTCATAATGTCCATTAATAATGTATTATGATCTACCGCTATATTGAGTTCTTCAAAAATTGGTGCACACTCAAACTGTGCAGGTGCCACCTCGTTATGGCGTGTACGCAAAGGAATACCCAACTTGTAAGATTCATTTTCGAAATCTCTCATGAAAGCGTAAACACGTTCAGGAATGGCTCCGAAATAATGGTCTTCTAATTGTTGTCCTTTTGCAGGAATATGTCCGAATACAGTTCTACCAGTCATCAACAAATCAGGACGCGCATTCGCTAATCCCTCATCGATTACAAAATATTCTTGTTCCCATCCTAGGGTTGCGGTTACCTTGCCTACATTTTTGTCGAAATAATGACAAACATCAACAGCTGCCTTATTCAAAGATTCAATTGATTTAAGCAATGGTGCTTTATAATCAAGGCACTCACCTGTATATGAAACGAAAATGGTTGGAATACAAAGAGTCTGACCATTTCCAATGTTCATAATAAATGCAGGAGAAGTAGGGTCCCATGCAGTATAGCCACGTGCTTCGAAAGTTGCACGGATTCCTCCACTTGGGAACGAAGAGGCATCAGGTTCTTGTTGTGCCAATGCATTTCCATCGAATTCTTCAATTGGGGTGCCATCAGATTTCAAAGTGAAAAATGAATCATGCTTTTCAGCAGAAGTGCCAGTAAGAGGTTGGAACCAGTGTGTATAGTGGGTAACACCTTTGCCCTGTGCCCAATGTCTCATGCCAGCTGCAATCTGGTTAGCTACGTTACGGTCAATTTTTTGTCCGCTTTTAATTGAGTTCAATAAGCTTTTATAAGCGTCGTCGCTCAGGTATTCGCGAGCTACTTTCAATGTAAATACATTCTCGCCGAAAGCTGCTGTTACTTTAGCGGGACTTACTACCTCGATTTCTTCCTTTGCAGAAGTGAGGTTGTCAATTGCTTTAAAACGTAGTGATTGCATAAAGTTGAAATTTTGAAGGCACAAAATTCCATAAAAATGGTCGATTCTGCAAGTCTTTTTCAGTAAATGGGTAAAAAAAGGGGACACATGTGGAGAAAATATTGATAAAACGCACAAATTCATTCTGAAAATCCTAAAAAATGCTGAAATTAGAATACATATAAATAAATATAATATGAATGTTTTCAACAACCTGAGCTGATTTGTCAACCTTTGTTGTTTCTTTCAGCAGTCAACAAATGTTTTAATTAACTTCGCGCTACTTAAAAATCTCATGGAAACAACAGTAGAAACCGCTAAGCAGCTTGGACTGCTTCCTGAAGAATTTGAACTGATTAAGCAGATATTAGGCAGAACCCCAAACTTCAATGAAGTTGCCGCATACTCAGTGATGTGGAGTGAACATTGCAGTTATAAAAATTCAATCAAATGGTTGAAAACCCTTCCTCGTGATGGAAGTAAACTCCTCGTAAAGGCGGGTGAGGAAAATGCAGGATTGGCTGATATCGGAGATGGATACGGTGTTGTTTTTAAAATAGAATCTCACAATCACCCTTCAGCGATTGAGCCATTTCAAGGCGCAGCCACTGGAGTAGGGGGTATACACCGTGATATTTTTACAATGGGTGCTCGACCTATTGCAGCATTGAATTCATTGCGTTTTGGAAATATCAAAGAGGCAAAGACACAACATTTGTTGAAAGGTGTTGTGTCGGGTATTGGTCACTATGGTAATTGCTTTGGTGTACCAACAGTTGGGGGCGAAGTTTATTTTGAAGATTGTTATCATACCAATCCACTTGTTAACGCAATGAGTGTGGGTATTGTGAAAGTCGGACAAACAGTAAGCGCAACCGCAGAAGGAATTGGTAATCCGGTTTTCATCGTTGGATCTGCTACTGGTAAAGATGGTATTGGTGGTGCATCTTTTGCATCTGCTGATATTACAGAAGACAGTGTGCAGGACTTACCGGCGGTTCAAGTTGGTGATCCATTCCAAGAGAAAAAATTATTGGAAGCTTGTTTAGAAGTTATTCCAACAGGTGCATTGGTAGGAATGCAAGATATGGGTGCTGCTGGTATTATTTGTTCAACTGCTGAAACCAGTGCCAAGGGTGGTGTTGGTATGATTATTCATTTGGATAAAGTACCTATGCGTCAGCAAAACATGAAGGCTTGGGAACTGTTATTGAGTGAAAGCCAAGAGCGTATGTTGATGGTGGTGCACAAAGGAAGGGAAAAAGAAGTGTTGGATATTTTTGAGAAATGGGATTTACCATGTTCTGAAATAGGGGAAGTAACAGGTGATGGTTTATTGAAATTTTACATGAATGGAGAGCTCGAAGCAGAACTGCCTGCTGAAAGTCTCGTACTTGGTGGTGGAGCGCCTGTATACAACCGTGAATACGAGCGTCCAGCCTATTTTGATAAGATTGAAGCTTTTGATGCAGCTGCCATTCCTGTTCCTTCAGATTTGAAAAAAGTGGCAGAGGCGATTGCAGTTATTCCAAACATTGCAAGTAAGAAATGGATTTATACACAATACGATAGTATGGTGGGTACTGGTAATTCTTCAACGAATCAACCAAGTGACGCAGCTGTTGTATTAGTTAAAGAAACGGGTAAAGCATTGGCTGTTACTACAGATTGTAACAGTCGATATGTATATGCAGACCCTTACAAAGGAGCAATGATTGCTGTAAGTGAAGCCGCGAGAAATATTGTTTGTAGTGGGGGTGTTCCATTGGGTGTAACCAACTGTTTGAATTTTGGTAATCCATATGACCCACAGGTATATTATCAGTTTGTGAATGCCATTAAAGGTATGGGTGAAGCTTGTAAAAAGTTTGATGCTCCGGTAACTGGTGGTAATGTAAGTTTCTATAACCAACATCCAGAAGGTGCAGTATATCCAACACCAACAATTGGAATGGTAGGTGTATTGAATTCAGTTGAAGATAAAATGACACTTGGCTTTAAGCAATCAGGTGATTTAATTTACTTAATTGGACAATCAAGAAACGATATTCATTCTTCAGAATATTTGCATAAATATGTTGGAGTTGAGTTTTCTCCAGCACCACATTTTGATCTTGATGAAGAGCATGCATTTCAGCAAGTTATTTTACAGTTGATTTCTTCTAAGCAAGTGAATTCTGTTCATGACATTAGTGAGGGAGGATTATTTATTACATTGCTTGAGAGTGGATTTGTTGGTTCATTGGGTTTTGAAGTTGCTCAACAGAATACAGAAGTTAGGGCAGATGCTTATTGGTTTGGTGAGGCACAGAGTAGAGCAGTTGTTTCAGTAGGAAAAGAGAAGCAGGCTAGTTTTGAGCAGCACTTGAGTTCTGTGGGAATTGCACATGAGTTGTTGGGTTCTACTTCTGGGAATGATGTTAAAGTAAATGGTGAAAATTGGGGAAGTTTAGAGCAATGGAAAAATGCTTATGACGAGGCCATTACAGCCATCATGACAAAATAAATATTTGATTCAGTTGAAGTAATCATTTTACTTCAAAAATGATTACTTCAACTGGGTTGTTTCTATCTATCTTTAATATATGCTTTTCATTTGCTGCTAAATAAGCATAATCTGTTTCTTTGAGTTGGATTTGTTTTTTGTTGTCGCCGGCTATTGATAGCGTCTCACCTGTTAATAAAATAGCTACTATCGGTCCCCTCTGTTTAATCTCAAGCCTTGGGTTATCTTTTGACAATGTTACCTTGTAGCCTGCTGCTTTATCTGAAATAAATATTGTGTCATTCACTAAAGGCACCCATTGTGCTGATTTATTTGCTGCGTAATTACTCAAGAGTTCTACATCATATGCAAAAATTTCGTCGTTTGGATGAGCAGCAACTCTATGTGTAGAAGGTCCATTGGCAAATGATGAATACCAGGCATATCCTTTTGGGTAATTAGGGGTAGTCCACTTTTCACCAAGTACCTGGTTTTCGTAATGCGCAGGTTTTACAAAAACAAAGGCTGATGGTGTTGCATGGATATGAAAAAGACTAGTGTCTGTATTTTTTATTCTTGCTTGGATGACACGAACATATTCATTTGTAAAAACTGGTTTGTGTCTCGGTTCTTCGTACACAGGTACAGGATTTTGTCCACATACTTTTGTGAGTACCGCACATATACTTAAAAAAACAAATATTGACTTTTTCATGTTTCAAATTTATGGTAAGTTTGTACGACCTCCGGAAGTTTTTATAATTACTTAAGTTGGTCCATTTTTCATTGTAATGCCGGACCACAATCAGCCTGTGAGACAGCTCTAAAAGAAATTCGTTTATGACCAAGTACATTTTCGTGACCGGTGGGGTTACTTCATCGTTGGGTAAGGGTATTGTATCAGCATCTCTTGCTAAACTTTTGCAAGCACGTGGGTTTAAAGTTACCATTCAAAAATTTGACCCCTACATCAATGTGGACCCGGGTACGCTTAATCCATACGAACATGGAGAGTGTTTTGTAACTGAAGATGGAGCAGAAACAGATCTAGATCTAGGGCACTATGAGCGTTTCCTAAATATATTTACAACACAGGCCAACAACGTAACTACAGGTAGGATTTACCAATCGGTTATCAATAAAGAAAGAGAGGGTGCCTATCTAGGTAAAACCGTACAGGTAATCCCCCACATTACTGATGAGATTAAGCGTAGAATGCAATTGCTTTCTGAGTCAGGTTATGATATCGTAATTACTGAAATTGGTGGTACAGTTGGTGATATTGAAAGCTTGCCATTTATTGAAGCTGTTCGTCAGTTGCAGTGGGAGTTACCCGAGGGTGATTGTCTTGTTGTGCACCTTACATTGGTGCCTTATTTAAAAGCTGCAAAAGAATTAAAGACAAAACCTACTCAGCACTCCGTAAAAATGATGAGTGAAAATGGGGTTCATCCTGATATTATTGTCTGCCGAACAGAGCAACCTCTTTCAAAAGAGTTGAAAAATAAAATCGCATTGTTTTGTAATGTGAAACCTGATTCTGTTATAGAAGCAGCAGATGCCAGGAGTATTTATGAAGTTCCTTTGTTGATGCAACAAGAGCAATTAGATGTCATTGTACTAAAGAAATTGAATATTACTTGGTATCCTGAACCAGATTTAACTGTGTGGAAAGGATTCCTTGAGAAATTGACCAATCCAACAGCTACAGTTACTATTGGTTTGATAGGTAAGTACATAGAGCTCCAAGATGCTTATAAGTCCATATTAGAAGCCTTTATTCATGCAGGTGCAATGAATCAATGTAAGGTAGAGGTGGTTGATATTCACAGTGAATTCATTACTGCAGAAAACGTACATGAGAAATTGGAGGGTCTAAATGGACTGCTCGTTGCACCTGGATTTGGTCACCGTGGGATAGAAGGGAAAATTTTGGCAGTAAAATACGCAAGAGAGAATGGCTTGCCATTCTTTGGTATTTGTCTTGGTATGCAGATGAGTGTGATTGAGTTTGCCAGAAATGTATTAGGCTTAAAAGGAGCGCACTCTAC
>JBDLUR010000252.1:0-3175 GCA_039805205.1 Bacteroidota bacterium | reverse complement strand
GAGTTGCTGAATCTCCCGTGCAACTTGAATGCCGCATTCAACAAGTCGTGGCACTTGGAGAAAAAGCTGGTGCAGGAAATTTAGTCATTGCAGAAATCTTACGCATTCACCTATCGGAAAGCATTTTAGACGATAAAGGAAATATTGATCAAACTGCATTGGACCTTGTTGCTCGTCTTGGTGGAAACTGGTATGCCCGGATCAACAAAGACTCATTGTTTCAATTGGACAAACCTAATGAGAAGATTGGCATGGGCTTTGACCAACTACCAGCAGCTATTGTAAATGCTGAATGGCTCACAAAGAACGAGAAAGCTAAGCTAGCAAATCTCAATAACCCACCACAAAAAGAAGAAGCACTAGAACTTCTAAGTCCTGAGCTCCTTGAAAAACTATCAGTTAGAAAATCAAACGAGGATATTCAATCTATGATTAAATCGCTTTTAAACAATGGCGATAGCCTGAATGCCTGGTGCTTAGCGATTCAACTGATTTGATCTTACACAAAAATCATTTTACGATCAATGATTGAAAGACCATCATTGATGAGTTTTTTATGCTCTTGAGTTGTCTTAGCTCTTGTTTCCAGATAAGTCCTCACTTCATAATACAAATCAGCCAATGTTACATCAGTAGCAGTCAGCTCAGCAATTTCCATAGCACCTAACCAATCATCACTAAAATTCTTGTTTAGCTCTCCCCAAATAACTGCTAAATGATCTATTGATTCTTTCCCCTCTCTTATCGCTCTGATTTGTGCAAACAAATGGTGGTATTGAAGATCTTGAGGAGTATACACAGCACGCTCAGTCTTTTTACCAGAAAGATGCAATCCATCATCGAATAACATCTTATCCGCTGCACCACTGAAAACAGAGGGAAGACCCGAACCTATAAGCAATTTGAGGTACCTAAGACCCCTATGATGCAAAACACTTCCATTTGGATGCTTGATTTCAACTTCACTGAAATGCATTTGTTCGAGTAGTTGTTCGTTGAATACCAATCGATCTAAGTAACCTTCAACTGTTATTCCATTTGAAAGTACAAAAGAGCATGGTGCTCCAGCAACTATACCCAAATCAGAAAGGGCTAAGCTTGTAAGCTGACTCATACCAACTCTTGTATCATTAATTTTCCCAATTAAAATGTTACAGCCATTTGGAAATTGATTAGTACCAAAGTCGTTTAATGCTTTATCATTTCTACACAAGGCAGATGGTCCTGCTGTTGAAACCCAACAAACACCAAACTCGTCTTCTTCAACAAACGATGTAACCAAGCCACTTACTTGTAAATGATTATCTAAAACAATTGTACAGATCTGTTCTGAAGCAATTGCCTTTTTCAAGCCACTCACTCCTCCAGTTATCATCGCCATTCCAGATTCAAATTGATGCAACACATCAAGCAAGTTTTCGAAAGTTGGTGTTACAAACAATTGAGGCTGAGGCTTGGTGATATCATAAGCATAATTAACCGCATCAATGGTGTAGGGAATTTTCTTTACCTCAGGTCGCATACAAGATGAACTTTCACCAATGGAAGAAAGCAATCCAGCACCATAAATCTTAGGATTGTCCAATGAACCAATTAGACCATATTCAACCGTCCACCATTGTAGCCTACTCAACAAAGCCATTTCAGATGGCTCTCCCATGTTTTGCTGACAATGAAACAGTAATTCTTCAGCAGTCTTCACCTTTGCAGGATCAACACCATGCGTTTCTTTTAAAATCGATAAAGCACGGATGGCTTCGTATAATTCATGGTCTTGTTTGGAAAACATTGCCTTTGCACCAACAGCACCAAGGTGACTTAAAAAACCATTGTAATGCACATCACTAATAATTGGAGCATGTCCAGCTGATTCATGAATAATATCTGGTGCAGGTGTGTATTCAATATGATCTAGTGTGCGAATATCAGCTGCAACTACAAGTACACGCCATGCTTGGTATTCCATGAAAGCAGCAGGTGGAATGAAACCATCCACCGTTACAGCGCCCCATCCTATTTCTGCAAGCGCATCATTGATTTCTTGAAGTGAAGGTATTTTTTCAATGGTGAGTCCCGCTTTTTTTAAACCCGGTATATAAGGATAATAAGCTGCATCTTTTAGGAAGCTATAATTCTGACGCATAACATAACGCCAGAGTGCATGATCGACTGGTGTATAGTGTTCATACTCCTGATCAACGATATACTTTCTAAGATGTTCAGGTAGTCGCTTAACTTGTTCGTTATTGAAATCCTGAAAAGCTTTCATTGCAATTTTATTTAAATGATAAAATTCCAACCATGAGTATCTAGTGCAAGTCCTAATCTTATATCATTTAATAAAGAATAGACTTTAGTTTGAAAAGAATCTTCATTAGGTGCTGGTATTTCATAATCAAGCTCTCCAATTCGAATCATTTTAACAGGAGCTACAACTGCTGCAGTGCCTGTCCCGAAGACCTCAGTCACTCTACCTTCACGGAGATAAACTTCAAGTTCATCGACTGCAATTTTTCTCTCTTGCACCTCAATTCCTTGATCACGTGCAATTGTCAATACAGAATCTCTTGTGATTCCCTGAAGAATAGCAGTATTTAAAGCGGGTGTAATAATCTTTCCATCAACCATGAACACGATATTCATCATTCCGGCCTCATCAATATAACGGTGTTCTTTTGCATCAGTCCAAAGCACTTGATCAAAGCCCTCTTCGACAGCTTTTTTTACTGGATAAAAACTGCTACCATAATTACCTGCACATTTTGCATAGCCAGTTCCACCCTCCGCTGTACGGGTATACTCCGTCTCTACTTTTAGTCGGTATGGATTTCCAAAATATTTACCAGCGGGACTCATCAAAATCATAAACTGGTATTGTTCCGCTATTTTAATCTTCAACCTAGGCTCTGAAGCAAAACAGAAAGGTCTTAAGTACAATGATGTACCCGGTGCAGACGGAACCCAATCCTGATCAACTTTCAACAATTCAATTAGCGCAGCAAAAAACAAGTCTTCTGGAATTGTTGGCATGCACATGCGATCTACAGAGCGATTGAATCTTTCAAGATGGCTGTGTGGCCTGAAGATAGAAATTCGACCATCGTGCATACGGAAAGCTTTCATGCCTTCGAAAACCGACTGCCCATAATGCAGGGCCAACATAGCTGGTGAAAAT
>JBDLUR010000251.1:0-4819 GCA_039805205.1 Bacteroidota bacterium | reverse complement strand
AGAAAAATTGCTTTCAATTTGGGCCTAACTGGAGATGCATTCAAAAACATGGTAAAGTTCGTTACCAACTTATATAATGCCTATGTTGGATTAGATTGCTCAATGCTTGAAATCAATCCTTTGTTCAAAGCGGCTGATGATAAAATCATTGCGGTGGACTGTAAGATGAATTTGGATGAGAACGCACTCAACAGACATCCTGATTTAGCAGCAATGCGCGATTTAACTGAAGAAGATCCTACAGAAGTAGAAGCAGGAAAATTCAATTTGAATTTCGTTAAACTAGATGGAAATGTAGGTTGTATGGTAAATGGTGCTGGTCTCGCGATGGCAACCATGGATATGATTAAATTAAGTGGTGGTGAACCTGCTAATTTCTTGGATGTAGGTGGTACCGCTAATGCACAGACTGTTGAAGCTGGTTTCAAGATTATCATGCAAGACCCGAATGTAAAAGCAATTCTAATCAATATTTTTGGTGGTATTGTTCGTTGCGACAGGGTTGCAGCTGGTGTGATTGAAGCATACAAAAATTTAGGTAATATCAATATCCCAATTATTGTAAGACTTCAAGGTACAAACGCCGTAGAAGCAAAGAAGCTAATTGATGAAAGCGGATTACAGGTACAAAGTGCAATTCTTTTAAGTGAAGCAGCTGATTTAGTAAAAAAAGCTGTAGCTTAATAGAAGAAACTATTGCTATTGCCCTTCCGAAATACATTATTGATTTTCATCTTTCTCGCTATGCCTACCCTCTTATTGGCACAGCGAAAGAATCTTGATTTCAGGTACCACATCAAAAAGTCAACATCCTCGATAGTTGTGGACGGTGTTATAGATGATGCTTGGAAGGAAAGCGAAACTGCTACCGACTTCAACATGGTGCTTCCCATGGATACCAGTAAGGCCCATGTTCGGACAGAAGTAAAGATGACGTACGACAATCATCATCTCTATATCATTGCTATTTGTTATTTCAAGGAGGAACAACCCTACATGGTTGAATCCCTAAAAAGGGATTTCAATTTTGGAAAGAATGATAATTTTCTCTTGTTTATGGATCCATTTGATGATCAAATCAATGGATTCACCTTTGGCTCAAATGCAGCAGGAGCGCAATGGGATGGACTATTATACGATGGAGGAAAGGCTGATTTAAACTGGGATAACAAGTGGACCTCTCACGTAAAAACTTACAAAGACAAATGGATTTGGGAAGCTTCTATCCCATTCAAAACCATCAGGTACAAAAATGGAATAAGCACTTGGGGTATCAATTTCAGTAGACTAGATATCACTGTAGCAGAGAAATCAAGTTGGGCTCCTGTCCCACGCCAATTTCCAACAGCATCACTTGCTTATACAGGACAATTGATTTGGGATCAGCCACCACCCAACGCAGGCACCAACATTTCAGTTATCCCCTACGTTTTGGGAGGTGTTTCAAAAAATCATCTAGCTGGTACCCCTTCCACTTACAGAAAACAAGTTGGCGTTGAGGCGAAAGTTGCAGTCACTTCTGCACTCAATCTCGACCTTACTGTAAACCCTGATTTTTCACAGGTAGAAGTAGATAGACAAGTCACCAACCTAGACCGATTTGAACTTTTCTTTCCAGAAAGAAGACAATTTTTCCTAGAGAATGGCGACCAAGTCAACAATTTTGGATACAATTCTATTCGGCCTTTCTTTTCAAGAAGAATTGGCTTGAATGCCCCTATCCAATTTGGTGCAAGATTAAGTGGTAAATTGAACAAGGATTGGAGAATGGGGTTCATGAATATGCAAACAGATCGTGTTCTAGACACGAAGACTGCTTCTCAGAATTACACTGTATTTGCTTTACAAAGAAGAGTTTTTTCAAGATCAAATATTGGATTGATTTTTGTCAACCGTGACCAGGTTTTAAGACCAGATGAAAAAGATGCTTCCTATTTTGTAAACCCCTACAATAGAAATATTGGTATAGAATACAACCTGGCATCTGCCAACAACCACTGGACAGGTAAAGCCATTTTACTTAAATCATTTTCAAAACAAACCAGCAGTGAAGATTGGGTGCATGCAGCAAACTTGCAATATGCAACTAGAAAATGGCTGGTATCTTGGCAACAGGAATATGTTGGTAGAAATTACACTGCAGATGTAGGGTTCGTACCACGTAAAGATTATTTTAGATTAGCTCCTGGTATTACCAGATTCTTTTTTGTAAAAAATCCAAAAATTGCATCCCATTCTCTTAAACTAGAGTCATTTAATTTCTTTGACAAAAACTTCAATTTTACCGAAAACACAACTTATTTAGCTTATACCCTATCACTCAGAGATCAATCTACCTTTACACAATGGGTAGCCAGAGATCAAATTCTCTTGCTTCAACCTTTTGATCCCACCAATTTTGGGAAAGACACTTTGGGTAGAGGAACTAAACACCAATGGAATGCCATTGGAACAACTTATAACTCAAAACCACAGCAGTTATTTACTTACAGTATATCCACCAGATTTGGTGGCTACTATAACAATGGAAGCAGAAGTTTTGTAAGTGCAGAGGTTGGCTATCGCTATCAACCCTATGTTAGTTTAAACATGGCAGCTAGTATCAACCATATCTCACTGCCTAGTCCGTGGAACAAGACTACTTTCTGGTTGGTAGGGCCACGTTTGGATATCACATTCACGAACACATTGTTTCTCACCACATTTGTACAGTACAACAACCAGCAGAACAATATTAATATCAATTCCAGGTTACAATGGCGCTATAAGCCTGCATCCGATTTATTCATCGTGTATACCGACAACTACTACCCAGCTCCTTTTAATGTGAAGAACAGAGCTGTTGTCTTGAAATTTAACTATTGGTGGAACTTGTAACCCAGCTGTTACATTTTCTTGGCATCTTCAATAAACTTAGCTAAACCGATGTCGGTTAGTGGATGTTTAAGAAGTCCAAGTATTGAATCTAAAGGACAAGTACAAATATCCGCACCAGCTTCTGCCGAACGAACGATGTGAAGTGGATTTCTTATGGAAGCAGCAAGAATTTCAGTCTGAAAACCTTGTACTTTAAATATATGCTCAATTTGAGCAATTAACTCAATACCATCCCAACTGCTATCATCTATTCTTCCGATAAAAGGAGAAACATAAGCAGCACCTGCTTTAGCAGCAAGTATTGCTTGACCAGCAGAAAAAACCAATGTACAGTTTGTTCTGATACCATGATCAGTAAACCACTTGATGGCCTTAATACCATCTTTTATCATAGGGACTTTTACAACAATGTTGGGATGTATTTCTGATAAAGCCTTACCTTCTTTGATCATTGATTCAAAATCAGTCGACAACACTTCAGCACTCACATCACCATCAACCAATGCGCAGATATCTGCATAATGTTTTAGGATATTATCGTTTCCTTTTATGCCTTCCTTTGCCATTAATGAAGGATTGGTTGTAACACCATCAAGTATTCCTAGATCAGCTGCTTCTTTAATGTGTGCGAGGTTGGCGGTATCAATAAAAAATTTCATGTGAGTTAATTTTGAGGCAGCAAGGTAATTAAAAGAGAAGAAAAGGAATTACCGATTTATTCACATAAAAAATGGCAGGTTGCTTACATCGCACCGCTCAACCGCCTACCCTTGCTACCTTCCGGTCCTGGGGGAGTTCAGCAGGAGCTGGTCGTGTAAGACCTGCCGAGGCAAAGATAATAGAATTTAACGAAGAGAAGAATTGAATTGACTGTTAATTTGCCTTACCGCAACAAGTTCATCATAGCGTCCGCCCAACGGGCGATAATAGACCAAGATCAAATATTGATTTTCCGTCTCCCATGCATTTTGTTCTGTCAAGGTAGCATCATAAATTTCTCTGCCATTTGCATATTGATTCAGCACATATTGATAATCATAATAACCTTGCTTCAAAAAAAGACTGGTTTCATAAACACCTAGCTCAGTATTATAAATCATTTTAGCATTAGGATCTTTTCCATAGTTTGTCAGCTCCCCCATGATAACCAAATCAGCATTTGGATAAGATAAACCCCCAGGAGGCTTAAACCGGAAATTTACTTTGGCATAATCTGCATTCCAAAAAGGGTTGATATTTTCAATGGTTTCATTGACATATAATCCATTTAAATCGCGATAATAAAAGTATTGTCGGGCTAGCCTAGGCACATCCTCTTTAACGAACAACTCAAATCCTTTATCAGTATTCTCTTGCCTTTGAACCCTATCCCCCAATAACCTGAAGCTCCGAAGATTCAACCATCGGTATTCTTTCCCCGATGGCATAGTCATCTCATTTTCGTTACTGTATTGTAGTTGATCTTGACGAACAAAAGTTGGTGTATTCAACAATAGTGAATTATCCCAACGCATATTTTGTAGTACTCGTATTTTAATCTGTTGTTGAGGATATCGCACATCAAAATTCTTAGTATCTAGTTGCAATTGGAGTCGGTGATGGGTAAGAAAAAGCTGTTGATTACTCGGCTGCAGCACCTGTGCAGTCATAGACAGTTTTTGATCAACAACAAGGAATCGTTTTGTAAATGCAAGTTTACTGGTGTCCCCATTTACAAATACTTTTAGCAGGTAGTTACCTGATTTTGTTGGTTGTAAACTCCTATCAGGAAAATTAGCCTGGTAATGGGTATATTTAGTCAAGGAGATGGCTGAATTTCTATAAGTGGAAATTCTTACTTGGGTATAGCCTTTGGCGTAATCAAAATAACTCAACTGAGCAGGTTTCCAGTCTGCATTACAAAGAACGATAGTATAAAAATAATTTTTTACCCCTCCTTCTA
>JBDLUR010000250.1:0-3154 GCA_039805205.1 Bacteroidota bacterium | reverse complement strand
ACCAGTGATGTGTAAATCTCCTCTTACAAAAGTATTTTCTCCGTAATCAAGCTCTACATTGTCAGCAAAAAGATTGGCGACTGGCCCCTCAACTTTTCCGTCCAAAACCAGTTTGATTTTTGTGTCCTTTAACTGTGGTGCAAAAAAAGCGATGTCTCTTAAGTCGAGTACGCTTTCTCTTATATCACCTTCAAGAGTAACATTGGTAACGAACTCAGCCATGTCGTCAATGAAATTATTGTATTTCATGGCAAATGAATGTCCAATATTGCTAAAAGGAGTTTTGATATTCAAGCGCTCAAACGACATTTTGGTCGGATCCATTTTCATCAAGGCTGTCAACTTATTCACCTGAAAACCGCTTCTTTCAATTGTGCTCAATGCGATATCAGCTTTAAGGGTATCGGCCATTAAGCTGAAGTTGTTTAGTTCGGCATTGATCTCCTTGAAATTGATGTGCTCTCCATCAAAATAGGGTAGCGGTGCTGCTCCATTTTCTAAATCACTGATGAAGTTCCCTTTTTTTAATTGTACTTTTTTTGCTGTAATGTTCCACAGATCGGGGTTCCAATAATGCTCACCCTTAATTCTTGGTTCTGTAATCGGAATAAGTGAATCAGGTCTTAATCCTTCATACTGATATAGTTTGAAATATGGCTGATCGACTAAGATATTATCGAACTCGATTTTTTTCTGTTTGATATTGAATTGTTTGGCACCAAGTTTGAATGCCTTGATGGTTATCAACTGATCTTCACCTCTCCACTTATCGACTGTTTTATATCTAATATTATCTAGTGCAATCTCTTTTAGATCAAGTTCAATTGAACTAGGCTTTGAAGAGGCTGGCTTATCTGATGAAAGTGCTTCAATGATAAAGTTATAGTTCCAATTGCTGTCTGTTCTATTGGTATTGATATAGGTATCACTTAATCCAATATATTGGATGGTGATTTTATCCTTTATGAAAAACCAATCTGTTATACGGAGTTTTAAACTACCGGCAAATAATAGGGTGTCTTTTGCTTGGTCCCTGACCAGGATATTATTTAAGTAGAAACGATTAAAAGGCGAGAAATCAACCGAGCCTATTTTGATCTCTGTCTTTAGGGTTTTGCTGGCTTGTTCAGTCGCATAATGAACCAATTTGTTTTGAACAGCAGGTATTCTAATTAAAATCCAAATCAACAGGAGCAGTCCTATTAATCCACCAAACACATAGCCTAATATTATAGCTGCTTTTTTCAGATTTACAATTTGGGAGTAAAGTTACCAAGAATAGTATCAATAAGCTGAAGCGTGGTCGTCACCCCTTTTATCAGCGACAGCCTCAATACTTTGCAGCTTTTTGCCTTTCCAATCCAGTTTGATGACTTCTGTCCTTCCAATTTGTCCGCGGTTTACCACTTTATATCCCATCTTCTCCAATTCTGTTTTTAAGTCAGCAGAAAAATCTTTTTCAACCATCAATTGATCAGGCAACCATTGGTGGTGAAATTTAGGATTGTTAACAGCCTCAAGTGGTGATTGCCCGAACTCTAAAATATTGACCAAAGTTTGAAATACAGATGTAGGTATGGTTGTCCCTCCAGGGGTACCGACTACAAGAAAAGGCTTATTGTCTTTCAAAACGACTGTCGGGGTCATAGAACTCAACATCCTTTTTCCAGCTTGAATGGCATTCGCCTCTTTTCCAACTGCTCCATACATATTGGCAACACCAGGTTTAACACTAAAGTCATCCATTTCATTGTTCATCAAAAAGCCTGCTCCACCAACTACAGTCTTAGATCCATATCCACCGTTGAGGGTAGTGGTTACACTCACTACATTACCATATTGATCGGCAACAGATAAATGGGTAGTCTCCTCGCTTTCAGGGTTTACATTTCCAGGTTGTACTGTCTCACTAGGCGTCGCTTTGCCTGGAATAAAATCATTCATGCGGCTCTTCAGATATTTTGCACTCGAAAGTGTTTTGACAGGAACCTTCACAAAATCCTGATCGCCCATAAACTCTGCTCTATCGGCATACGCTCTTCTTTCTACTTCAGTCATTAGTTGGACTGCCTCTTTAGAGTGAAATCCCATCTTGGCAATCTCTTTGTCCTCAATCATTTTCATCATCTGCTGCATCAAGAGTCCACCGCTGCTTGGCATCGGCATTCCAATCACTTTGTATCCTTTGTAATCAAAGACAACAGGCTGTCGGATAACTGCAGTATAATTTTTTAAATCCTCTAAAGTTATCATTCCTCCACCTCTTTTCATTTCTTCAACAATCAATCCTGCTGTTTCACCCTCATAAAAACCTTTCATCCCAAATTGCTGAATCCGTTTTAGGGTAGCAGCCAATTCAGCTTGATAAAGCGTATCTCCTGCTTTCCATTTTTCACTTTTTACGAAGGCAGTCGGCTTAGTATTGTATTGCT
The DNA here is from genome assembly GCA_039805205.1 of Bacteroidota bacterium. Classification (GTDB taxonomy): domain Bacteria; phylum Bacteroidota; class Bacteroidia; order Chitinophagales; family Chitinophagaceae; genus Pollutibacter. The sequence continues at coordinate 722 of JBDLUR010000250.1, read as the reverse complement.
CAAAACCAGATCTGGTACCATTAAGCGAAGATGCCTCAGCTGCTGTAATGACAAATCCTTTTTCTGCCAAATCAATGGCAGGTTGTATCAAATCTCTGAACGGAAGTTTAGCATAAGGATGTGAAGCAAAAAGACCTGCTACAGTCCCGGGTACACCACTGGCTAGATGGCCATGCTGACTAAGATTCATTTGCGGATTACCGTCTTTATCTAAGTACATATTTCTTGAAGCCTTTCCTGGAGCTTTCTCTCTATAATCAATGGCAATGGATTTGCCTTTTTCAGTTTGTGCCACCAAGAAGCCACCGCCACCAATATTCCCTGCTCCAGGATAAACAACAGCCAATGCGAGTTGTGTTGCAATGGATGCATCAAATGCATTACCGCCTTTTTTGAGAATTTCTATTCCAACCGCACTTGCTAATGGATGTGCTGAAGCGACTGCCCCTTTTTCACCCACTGCTCTTTTTTCAATGCTATATTGATAGGGATTGATCTGTGCATCTGCGCTCAAGACTATTGAAAACAAGAAAACGGGTAAGATGGAGATTTTACCAATGGAATGGAATATTTTTTTCATTGGCTAAAGATAAAAAGGTTTTAAAAGAAACCTTTAACTGTTGTGATTAATCGCCCTCAATTCTTTACTTTTAAATGATTATTAACGGCAATTTTTCATGAAAAAGATCCATTTTTTTGGTTTTGGGGCGCTGACATTCCTT
>JBDLUR010000249.1:0-3190 GCA_039805205.1 Bacteroidota bacterium | reverse complement strand
TTGTAAAGTTTAAAAACTTGCCTCTTTTTATCAATAGTAGTAACAATTTAAGAGTCCCAAGTGGAAAAGATTTTTTAGTCTTGAATGAGGAGCGGTCGACAGCCTTTTTTATTGAAAGCAATCTAGGATATATTTTTAGCGATAAACTATTTTTCAACGCTGCCTTAAAAGCCTTCTCCTTTCAGTCCCAGTCAACTTACGATGATCCCTATGGTATTTTGCCCATCGAATTGAATATGGATTTTAATTGGAAACCATTACAGTCTTTGGCATTGAAGTTAAACGGACAAGTTTTTGGGGGTAATATGGCTAGACAGTTGGGCGACTTGCCCTTTAGGACCAAGGGCATTCTGGATTTAGGCTTTGCTGTGGATTATAAATTCAATAAAAAATGGGCTTTGTGGATTGATTTAAATAATATTGCCAATAACAAGTACCAGAGATGGAACGGATATTCTTCATTTGGTTTCAACTTTTTACTTGGTATTAAATTTAATTTTACACAATTGGCGAGATAAATACATGCAACAGAATCAACTTCCAACCCTTTTATACCGATATTTTACCCAAACTGGGGAAGTTGATATTCCTAGTATTGGTCAATTGTCATCAACTACATCCAATGTTGTAAATGATTTTGTTCAAAAAGAATTACAACCTGGAAGTACAAGAGTAGATTTTAAATATGGTGATCAACTCATCAATAGTAGGCAATTCGACTACTTAGTGAAACGTTCAGGAAATCCAGCAGATCAAGTAAAGCATGCTTTGGTGATGTTGGGAGAGGAACTTCATCACCGACTTCATCAAGAAAAAAAATTGGAGTGGATGGGTGTCGGTTCTTTTTTTGTTGATGAAAATGGTTCAATACAGTTTCAAACCAAGACCAACTATTTAGAATTACATAAACCCTTGCATTATCAACATGTCATTCGTGAAGATGCTGTTTATGAAATGCGCGTGGGTGAAGAGCAAAAGTCGACAGTAGAAATGGAGAACTTCTTTGAAGAGCAAAGAAGTTCATCGGTTAAGAATAAATGGATGCGTGGAGCATTGATATTAATAGGTGTAGTTGTGCTTGCCTTATTTGCACGTTATAGTAAAGGGAGTTTTTCATTGCTTGAAGGCCGTTACAATAAAGTTCAATTGAAGGCTGCTCAAAGCACATACAAGGCCATTTAATGAACAATATGACAGTTGAAGAAGTTTGTCCTCTCTGTGGTAATTCACAAATATCAAGTACATTATCCGTAAAGGATTATTCAATTTCCCAGGAAACATTTCAGTTGAAAAAATGTAATAGCTGTACATTTTTATTTACCACTCCAGTTCCTAATCAGGATGCAATTGGAAGATACTATGCATCAGATGTTTATATTTCACATACAGATAGTAACAAAGGCGTAATTGAACAATTGTATCAATTAGTAAGAAAGCGAACACTTGCCGGAAAGAGAAAACTGATTGCTTCTTTGACTCAACGTGAAAAAGGAAGTATTCTTGATTATGGATGTGGCACAGGTGCTTTCCTAAATGAAATGAAATCGCATGGTTGGAAGACAGATGGTATTGAACCTGATGCTGGTGCAAGAGCAAAGGCTGAGCAATTAATTGGAGGTGATATAGGCCTCCCAAATGAGTTACCAAATTTGACTGCTCAATCTTATGATGCTGTAACCATGTGGCATGTGTTAGAACATGTGCATGATTTAAATAAAACAATTCAGGAGGTAAAGCGAGTGCTCAAACCTGAGGGCAAGTTGTTTGTTGCAGTGCCTAACCATCAATCTTTTGATGCACAACATTATGGTGCTTATTGGGCAGCCTATGATGTGCCACGACATTTACATCACTTTTCACCTGAAACCATGAAAAGTTTGATGGAAAGACATGGATTAAAAATTGTAGTAAAAAAGGGAATGTGGTTTGATTCCTTCTATGTGTCCATGTTGAGTGAGAAATACAAAATAGGTAAAATCAATTATTTTAAAGCCTTTTTTATTGGGCTCATTTCTAATCTTTATGCATTTTTAAATGTTGAAAAATGCAGTTCCTTGATCTATGTAATTTCAAAATAAGGGTCACATCGATTCTTTCATAGCTGCCTTAAACATAGGTTCGTTGTTGTTAAGGATATAGAAATATCCACTTTCACCATAGGCTATTCTAGCTATTAATGCTTTGATTCTTGTTTTAGTAAACTCAAAAGCAGAATTGCTTTTTAAATTGATAGATACATTGTTGGAAGCAGCAAATTGCTGGAGTTCTTTGATGATTGAGTCATCGATTTTAAATCCATTTTCAAAATCATTTACGGTCTTGTATTTTGATAAATCAACTTTGTGTGCAATATAATAGCGGTATGAAAAATTGCCAATAGCATTTTTTTCATAAAGCTTGTTTAAGCTGCTGTCAAATAAGGTAGAATCTATGGGTACAATTAGGTCTGGTGTTATTCCTCCACCGCCAAAAAGTTTTTTTCCTTTAAGGGTTTTGAACTGTTGGAGATTGGAATTTGAGGTATCCTTATTGTTATACTTGTCTCCATGTAGGCGATTGACAATCTCCATTTGGTATTTGAAATGGTCTTTGTCATATGGCTTTTGAATACTTCTTCCTAACGGCGTATAATACCTTGCAGTTGTTAGTCGCAACGCTGACCCATCAGATAATGTGTACTGTTCTTGAACAAGTCCCTTGCCAAAACTTCTTCTTCCTATGATGGTAGCTCTATCCAGATCCTGTAAAGCACCAGCAATTATTTCACTTGCAGAAGCTGAGCCTTCGTTAATAAGTACCGTTATTTTACCTTCTTCAAAAATGCCTCTTCTTTTGGCTTTGTATTCTTTTTTAGGATGGTTGTTTCCCATTGTATACACTAGTAATTGATCACCTCCTACAAATTCGTCTACAATATCGACTGCCTCTTCAAGGATTCCACCTCCATTGTCTCTGAGATCTAGAATAAGGGATTCCATGCCTTTGTCCTTCAGCAACTGCATTGCATCCATGAATTCTTGATAGGTATTACCTGAAAACCTATTCAATCTTAAATAACCAGTTTTATTGTTGGCAAGGTAGGCTGCATCAACAGAAGATAAAGGAATTCCACTTCTTGTCAGGGTTTTGGTAAGCTGTTCGTTGTTTCTAATTAATTTAAGCGTTACTGAAGAACCGCTTGGGCCCTTGA
>JBDLUR010000248.1:0-4733 GCA_039805205.1 Bacteroidota bacterium | reverse complement strand
GGAACATGGTCTTTTGCTTCGGTCATGGTAGTCCCAATATTGGCAAGAATAATGACCGAACGATGTCTATTCATTTGAATAGTTTCAGCAAGATCATTATAGTCCATTTCGCCATTCTCTTGTGTTCGAATGACAATGCTATCCATATTCAAGAGATGAATATTTTTTTGAATGCTATAATGTGTTGCTTCAGAATAGTAAACCATCCCATTAGGATAGAGTTCTCTTGCTAGGTACAATGCATAAAGGTTACCTTCAGATCCACCATTGGTTACATAACCCCAATAATTATTTTTAGGCGCATTGAAATAATCAGCATAAAACTCTATCACTTCTCTTTCAAATTCTTTCGAACTCATGTCGTTCGACTGGTTATACGGATCGCCTACATTATTTAGACTATAATCTAATAAAGGATATAATTCAGTGTAATCGTAATCTCTACCTGCGGGATAGCCGATATAATTATTTGAACGGCCGTTTATTTTCTCTAAAAATTCCTCTAATCTTTTCATCATCTTACTATAGTTACCAAATAATTGTATAGTTGATCGTACTTGATGCGGGTACAACTAGTACTTGCTGACCAAGATAATTTTGAATGCTTGTTCTAGTTGATGGATCAATTGAGACAAAATAACGGTGATCACCAACTACATATAAGCCATTTCCCATTGATTTAATAGACGGGTCTTGTGCAATTCTGATAAAATTATTTTCAGTTGCTCCATCAATTGTTATAGTTCTTCTTAGTCCGTTTCTATTGTCGAGTACACGAAGTTGATCAGTAATCTTTTGTTGCTTGTACTCATATTTGAAAGTGGGTAGGCCGCTTGCATCTAGATTATAGCCTTTGTAGGAATAAGAGGTAATTGAGTCTTTGGTTATTGTTGGTTCGTAAATTGGACAATTACCGGGAAGTGTAATGGCTGCACCTAATGCAGTTGCTGTTTGAGGTTCACCTCTTTCATACCACATTTCAGTCGCGTTTAAAAAATCACCTTTCCATACTTGTAGTAATCCTCCTTGTAATAAATCATAAGAATAGTGAACTTGATGTGGATCTCCTACAGAAACAACATGTGTAAGTTTTTTATTGTTGTGATCCATGAAAGAGCGAACAATTTCAGGTGTATTGGTGGATTGAACTGCTATCAATGGTGCAGGAACTCTTTCTGGCATAGATGCGGGTGAATGTAAGGCGATTGCCCTAGAGTTTGGTTTTTCAATGAAAAGGGAAAGACCTGGAGATGACCAATTCAAATCCTTGTTGATCCACAATTTAAATTGATGATTTCCTGCATCTAATGTTGTAGAAGCGGTAACAGGATAACCTCCTAGATGATTCCATGTAGATGGTATAACAGCTTTACCATCTATTTCCAAGCTTGCATCTCCACTATACAACATTGAAAAAGTATAATTGTCTTTAACCGGCACATTTAGTTTGCCCTCAAATTGCAAAAAGAAAAGATCTCTTGCTGATGCTAGTCGAGAATCAAGAGAACTTGTGGTACCTAAACTAGTCGGTTTTGTTTTTGCAGCTTGTTCACTTGTCTTAGCTGATTTTTCATAATAAGCATATTTGAGATCTGATAACGCAACTTTTAATTCTTCTTGTGGGGCATACTTGATATTCTTAATTGCAATTACACCATGATCACCTTGAAATGAAATTGGGCCGTATGCTTTTTCATCTTCAAATTGAGCACCTCTAGATGGTCCACTTAAGAAGATATTTTCATGAAGTGTGATGCCATTGAGTCTAACATAATTAAACTTAGCCGATACTGTTTTTTTACCGTTATCATCAAATCTTGGTGCTTGGAAAGAGATTTCCATGTGGTTCCAAATTCCAGGTGCAAAACCAGCATTTTTCAATGGTGCTTTACCATCATAGCCTTTTCCTTTTTCTCCTCTTTCATAAATACCACCCATATCATTGAATTTAGGTAGTTGTACTCCCCAGCTATCTGCTATTTGAATGCCGTATCTAGATTGAAGAAACACACGTGATCTTCCGCCTTTTGGAATCATGAAATCGAACTCAAGTACAAGATCACCGTGCTCCATTTTCGTTTGAATCGGTGCTCCTGTTCTATAATGCTTTCCGTACAAGAAATCATTCAGTAAAATGCCCTCGCCAGAGGTTGATTGCAATACTGTGTCTGAGTATGCTGATTGAACAGTACCTACTATTTTCCATTGGTCACCATTTGTAGTGAAAGCGTTTAGGGAGGATAAAGGGAGGTTGTTTAATCTAGGTTTTACATTCTGACCTATTGCAATTATGCAGGAACAAAAAATTCCAAGAAAAATCATGGCTAGCTTACGTTGCATGCAGTTTCGTTTATGTGTTGAAATTAATCAATAATCAGTAATTCAGAGGTGGTAGGTTCAGGCTTTCGACTTTAATCCATCTAATCTTCCTTTTGCTTCAAACATCAGATCTCTTAATCGGGCAGCTTCCATAAAATCGAGGTCCTTCGCTGCCTTTTCCATAGTTTTTTTGAGTTTCTGAACGTGCTTCTCCAATTGAGGAATGGTGATGTAGTCGGATTGTTCTTCAGCTACCTTGCTGCTCTCATGATCTTCTGTCATGGCAACCAACATATTATTTTCATCATATCCTTTGATATCCAAAACAGACGTTTGTGCAAAGACTTGTTCCTTGCTCTTCTTTACTGTTGTAGGAGTGATGTTGTTTTTTAGGTTGTACTCTATTTGTTTTGCACGTCTCCTTTCGGTTTCATCCATGGTTTTTTGCATGCTTCCGGTAATTTTATCGGCATAAAAAATTACTCTACCATCTACGTTACGTGCAGCGCGACCAGCAGTTTGGGTTAGTGATTTTTCATTTCTCAAATAACCTTCTTTGTCGGCATCTAAAATGGCAACCAAAGAAACTTCAGGAAGATCCAGTCCCTCTCTCAACAAGTTAACACCAACAAGTACATCTATCTCACCTAGTCTGAGTTGTCTTAAAATTTCTACTCTATCTAAGGTATCTACTTCACTGTGGATGTATTTTGATTTGATTTGAATTCGCTGCAGGTATTTATCCATTTCTTCAGCCATTCTTTTGGTCAGTGTGGTGACCAATACCCTATCACCCTTCTTGACTGTTTTGTCGATTTCCTCTAGTAAGTCGTCAACCTGATTGATACTTGGTCTCACTTCTATAGGAGGGTCAAGTAAACCTGTCGGTCGTACTACCTGTTCAACCACAACTCCCTCTGTTTTCTGTAATTCATACTCGCCAGGTGTGGCAGATACGTAGATAACCTGGTTCATCATCTCTTCAAATTCATTGAAATTAAGTGGACGATTGTCGAGTGCTGCAGGAAGTCTGAATCCATAATCCACGAGTGTAAGTTTTCTGCTTCTATCACCACCATACATTCCACTTACTTGTGGGATTGTTTGGTGGCTTTCGTCAATTACACAGAGAAAATCTTTTGGAAAATAATCGAGCAAGCAGAAGGGTCTTGCACCGGGTGATCTTCTATCAAAAAATCTTGAATAATTTTCTATTCCATTGCAATAGCCTAATTCTTTGATCATTTCAATATCAAAGTTTACACGCTCGCTTAGTCGTTGAGCTTCTATATATTTTCCTGAGGCCTTGAAATATTCTACTTGTTTAGTCATTTCATCGATGATTTCTGAAATGACTTGGTTGATGATTTCTTTAGGAGCGAGATAGAGGTTTGCGGGGAATATGGCTGCATTTTCTACAGACCCAATTCTTTTACCGGTGGCTATTTCAAGGGTATCAATTGATTCAATTTCATCGCCAAAAAAAGTGATGCGATAGCCGAAGTCGACATATGGCAAATTAATATCGACAGTATCGCCCTTAACCCTAAAACTACCCCGTTTGAAATCTATTTGTGTTCTGTGATAGAGGGAATTCACCAATGCATGCAGAAATCCTTGTCGGCTTATAACTTGACCCTGGTGAATTCTTACAATACCATTTTCAAATTCAGTCGGGTTACCCATACCATAAATACAACTCACGGAAGCGACTACAATTATATCTCTTCGTCCACTCAATAATTCGGAGGTAGCTTGTAACCTTAATTTGTCGAGTTCCTCATTGATGGCCAGGTCTTTTTCTATATACGTATCACTGACCGGCATATAGGCTTCCGGCTGGTAGTAGTCGTAATACGAAACAAAATACCCCACTGCATTATCTGGAAAAAACTGTTTGAGCTCTCCATACAATTGGGCAACAAGTGTTTTGTTGTGCGTTAAAACCAGGGTTGGTCTTTGTACTTGTTGAATTACATTGGCAATGGTAAACGTCTTACCAGATCCGGTAACACCCAAAAGCGTTTGATATTGTTCGCCTTCATTTAAACCCTCAACCAATTGTTTGATGGCATTGGGCTGGTCACCAGCTGGACTATATGGGGCATGAAGTTCGAATGGCATACCCCAAAATTAGTCCAATTTATTGCTTGAATCTTTCTGGATGTTTTTCGTCGTGGTTGGTAACCGACTGGAAATAGGCTCCCACCTTCACCAATTCCTCTTCTCTAAATAAATTTGATAAGAATGTAATGCTTGTAGGTAAACCCTGTTTGTTGAATCCAATCGGCAAACAAAGAGCAGGGTGACCAGTGAGGTTGGTAATAGCAAGCTGGCGGTTACCAAAACTTGGTGTGATGATCACGTCCCAAGGTTCCATGGCCTCATTCATTTTTTGCATCAAAATTGTTCGA
>JBDLUR010000247.1:0-6927 GCA_039805205.1 Bacteroidota bacterium | reverse complement strand
GAATATCTACTGACAAATGGAACTACCTATTCCTATGATGATTTATTGACAATTGCAGAAGGGCAGTTGCGGTTAGAAGAGGAAGCAACTAATGCATGTATTCAACTGCATGCTGATCAAAAAAAGGAAGGCCGACCTCTTTTATTTCTTGATACAGATATGTATGTGATGAAAGTTTGGTGTGAATTTGTATTTGGAAAATGCCATCCTAAAATTCTCAATCAAATAGTAACTAGAAAATATGATGGGTATTTGTTGTGTAAACCCGATCTGCCCTGGGTGAAAGATGAGTTGAGAGAATACCCTGATTTGGTAACACGTGAAACGCTTTATCATCATTACAAGGATTTGTTAGTACACCAGTCAACACCATGGTTTGAGGTAACAGGGTCAGATCCGGAACGCATGGAAGGGACTGTAAAATGGATACATGATTTGATAAACTAATGAGCCACATGAAAAAACTCATATCAAATCGTTCTTTATTTTATGCTTGCTGGCTGTTATTTTCTTTGGTGCAGGCAGCAGGCACAGAACTTTTTGATGATGAGGCGTATTACTGGGTTTATTCCAAGTTCCTCGACTGGGGCTACTTCGATCATCCTCCCATGATTGCTGTTCTCATTAAAGCAGGCACAATCCTCTTTCCTGGTGAATTGGGAGTCCGCTTCATGATTGTGCTGATGGGCACATTATCAATTTACATCATTGAAAAACTTACGCGTCCAAGCGACCTTCGTTTGTTTTATGCCATAGTTTTAAATATTGCAGTCCTTCAAATAGGAGGCATTATTGCAGTTCCTGATATTCCATTGCTCTTCTTTACTGCATTATTTTTCTTAGCCTATAAAGCGTTTGCAGAGAAGTCAAACTTGATCAATGGATTGTTGTTGTCTATTGTAATTGTTTTATTGTTGTATAGCAAATACCATGGTTTACTCATTATACTGGCCACTCTGGGTTCTAATTTGAAAATTCTCAAGCAACCACTTACTTGGATGGTCGTTGCCTTATCTGTAATCTTATTTTTGCCTCATGTATTATGGCAGTTGCAACACGGTTTGCCTTCTTTAAACTATCATTTATTTGAAAGGGTTTCTCCTGCTTATTCATTATCATTTACAACTGATTATTTAGCTGGACAGTTACTCATAACCGGACCATTACTGGGTTGGTTAATGATTTGGAGTGCATTTAAATACAAACCAGTCGATGTAACGCAAAAAGCCATGAAATGGTCTTTGAGCTTTGTCTATGTTTTGTTTTTGGTTTCTTCATTTAAAAGCAGGACCGAAGCCAATTGGACAGTTCCTTTACTTGTGCCACTCATTGTATTGGCTTACCATCATATTCAAACCAATGAAAAACTAATTAAATGGATATATCGTGCACTTCCCATTTCATTGTTTTTAATTTTAGTCGTAAGGGTCTTTATGATATTAGACACACCTTTGGTTGAAAAATTACCTAAAGATGAATTTCATTATAACAAAAGCTGGACGTCTGATATCAAGGAAAAATCGAAAGGCTTGCCAGTAGTATTTACCAATTCTTATCAGCGGGCATCAAAATACTGGTTCTATACTGGAGATACAGCATTCTCTTTGAACACACACTTGTACAGAAGAAGTAACTATAATTTCTGGCCTCTTGAATTGCAATTGCAGCAAAAACCAGTGTTCATCGTTGGGTCAAAAGGGACAGCAGGATTGAGCGACTCTTTGATTGTAGGGAATAAATCATTTTCTATTGGTGCCGATCCAGCATTTCAATCCTACTCACAAATAGTCCTGAAGCAATTGGGCTCGAAAGTGGCTGCAAAATCAAGGTCGATTTCAGTTACACTTCAAGTAAGTGCACCTTCAGATGCTTTACTAAAAGATGCAGAACTTCATCAACCTGAAATTATTTTAATTCTTTACCCCGGTAACAAGCAACTACCGTGGCTAATACCAACAGGTAAAAAATTAGTTTTGAGTAATACCAATGAAGTGAACATCCAATTAGTGATTCCTGAACTTGATTATAAGGATTATCAAATTCGATGGGGTTTGCAAGGGAGCTATGTAGAGCCCAGCATCAACAGCAGTGTGTATACTTTGTCTAACGCGTTGTATTGATAATCTGTTGAACATCCGGATCAGCTCCAAGATTATTCATTTGTCGCATTACCCAAGGATATTTTCTAGAGACATACCTAGAGGTGGGTTTTACTGTAAACCTAACTGGATTAGGAAGTGATGATGCAATCATTGCTGCTTCCGATTTTGTTAGTTTTCTTGCTGAGTGTTTGAAATACTGTTGTGATGCAGCCTCGATACCAAAAATTCCTTTGCCCATCTCTGCTTCATTGAGGTAAACTTCTAAGATTCGTTTCTTTCCCCAAATCAACTCAATCATAAAAGTAAAATAGACTTCAAGTCCCTTTCTGATCCAGCTTCTACCTTGCCAGAGAAAGACGTTTTTTGCGACTTGCTGACTGATAGTTGATGCGCCTCTTACCCTACCTGGTTTTTTTTTGTTGTAAGCTAAAGCTTTTTTGATGCTTTTGATATCAAAGCCATTATGGTCTGGAAACAATTGATCTTCTGATGCTATTACAGCTAGTTTCCCATGCACGGATATCTCATTGAGAGACACATGTGTTCTCTTGAAGCCATTTCCATCTATGATACTCGTTATTTGTGTAATGGTAATAGGAGCATCCACAAATTTCAGCAACACCAAATAAAGTAGATGTGAAATGAAAATCCCAATGATGATTTGTTTAATCAGTCGGAACAAGGGCAATTATTTTAAAGGGATGTATTGTAGGTAATGTGTCTTTCCTAACTTGACAGTGTTTTTATGAACCCTATTCAATACAACTCCACTTGCTGTAATACCTCCTGCTACTGCAAGTTGTCCGGGTATAATGGGTTGATCTAAAATTGGAGCATTCACTACGTGAAGAATTGCATAGGAGATACCAGCAATCATAAACAGATAACCATTCTTGATGAATCCAAAACCTGATTTAGGTTTAATGATTTCTCTAATCTCTGAAATGTGGTATCGTGAAAGACTAACAGAAACAGTATCCCAGAAACTGGTGCCCCACATAGTATATGCTGCTCTTGAATCATAGGTATGTATGAATATACTATCACGCTCAATTTTTTTGATATTCCCTTCAACCTCATTTCCTGCAACACTAATGAAGTGGATTTGCGAACCTGCTAGATAGGTTTTGAGTGTTTTATCTGCGCCTTTTTTTAAAACAACCATATCAGATCCTTGCGCCATACTAGTTAAACAATTAGTTAGGGCGATAGTAATTAATAAAAGAAGCGCAATTGTATTTTTCATGGTTTAATGATTGAGGAATTTGATTCCGTAGATAATAGCAATTCCAAATCCAATGAGTATGGTACCTGATATTTTATTGATGATACTGATATTGTGTGGTGTTAAACTGTGACGGACTTTAGCAGCTAATACTACTTTTAATATATCTGCAAGAATATTCACTGCCAAGCAAACACTAAATATGATTATTCTTTCAGATGTTGTATTGGAGGCTGCAAATGCAGTGGCGTTGATTAGCCAGAACAACATTACGCTTGGGTTAAGTGTGTTAATGAGGAATCCAGACATAAAGGCTTTTGTGAATGCCTTTTTACCAAACTGGACCAGCAGCACATTTTTATCTTCACCAATGTAAACTTTCTTGAAAAAAAGGTAGTAAACACCCATTGAAATAACAAACACAGCGCCAACATAGGCGATTGTTGATTTAAACTCAAGCGCGCTCATGACCAGGTTGGAGAACATATTGCTGATCACCACAAGCAAGATGTCGCTGAACCAAACCCCTGCTACAAAACTGAAGCCACCTTTTTGTCCATTGTTCAGACTCTGTTTGAGAATAGTAAAAATAACAGGTCCCACTGAAATGGCAAGAATCATACCCAGTCCAAAGCCTTTAATCACCGACTCCAACATAGCCAATCTTTAGTATTTGATCTGATTGATAAAGTCTTTCCATTCTTCCAACAGCTTCCCCTTTAATACTCTCGGAAATTTATGTTGTCCGCCTACCTTTCCCTTTTTCTCCATGAAGTCCAAGAAAACATGTTCTGGTAAAACTTCAATAATAATATCTTTCAACGCACTTTTTCTTTCAACAGCATAATCATCATTGATGTCTTTCAAAGTGTCATCGATGAGTTGGGTCAACGCAACAGTATCTACTTTATCATCGCAGGCAATATACCAATGATGACCAAAAAATCTATCGATTGGAAAACCCGCAACAGTAAACTCAGGACAATTGACATTTAGTTGTTCGGATGCAACCTGTATGGCTTTGTTCATGTTATCAACGCTGAGGTGTTCTCCTACAAGACTTAGAAAATGTTTTGTTCTGCCCGTGATGATGATTTCTGATCTTTCTTTATTGACTAGCTTAACTGTATCACCAATCAAATAGCGCCATGCTCCTGCTGATGTACTCATCAATAAGGCGTATTCTTTTCCCTCCTCAATTTCATCAATTGATAGGGAAACAGGCTGCTCTACTAAATCGCCTGTATTGCTAAAATTAGTTTCATCGAAAGGCACGAACTCGAAATATATGTGTTCGTTCAATACCAATTTCATCCCTTCGGGATATTGCCTGTCCTGGTAGGCAATGAATCCTTCGGAGGCCAGGTAAGTTTCAATGTAGGTGAGGGGCTTACCTAATAGTTTTTCAAATCCTTTTTTATAAGGTTCAAAAGCAACGCCACCATGGCAAAAAAATGCAAGATTGGGCCAAATTTCATGGATGTGATTCAGGTTATAGCGTTTGACCACCATTTCCATACACATTTGTATCCAAGCAGGCACACCAACAACAAATCCTATATCCCAATTAGGGGCTTGTTCAACAATGGCTTCCAGCTTTTCATTCCAGTCTTTTGTTCGGGCTATTTTTTTGCCGGGCTTATAGAATGGACTGAACCAAAGAGGCGCTTTTTTGGCTGTGATACCACTCAGGTCACCTGCAAAATAACCTTCTCCTTCTTGTAATTCAGTACTTCCCCCCAACATGAGGTAGCCTTTGCCAACAGATTTCCAGGGAATATTCTCGTAGGTTCTTAAGGAAAGCAACTGCTTGATCATAATGATCTTGTTGCCTTTCATCAGTTCCTTTGTAATGGGAATGTATTTACTAGCTGCTTCTGAAGTGCCTGAGCTTAGGGCATAATAGTTGATTTTCCCTGGCCAGCAGACATCAGTTTTGCCTTCTAGGGTCTTGTTCCACCATTTATTGTAGATAGTGTTATAGTCGTGGTGAGGAACTGCCTTTTTAAATGCTATCTCAGTTTCATTACTATCTAACAGGGACCTGAATTGATAATGCCGACCAAATTCCGTCGTGGTAGCTTTTTTCAGCAATTTCCTGAGCACCCTCCTTTGCTGTTCTCCAGGTGTACGCCTGGAAAGACTAAGCGCTTTGGCAATCGACTTCGGTATACTGATATCTATCAATGGCATTACCTGCAAGTTAAGCCATTTGTATTTTTTGATGATTCTTTTGTATTTTTAAATTCATAATTCTAGCATATGAACAGACGCGAAGCTTTAGAAAGAGTTGCCTTGATATTTGGAGGTACTGTTATTGGTGGCGCTGCTTTTTTACAAGGATGCAAGACATCCGACAAAGGAGCATTTGTTTTTAGCTTAACACCAGATCAAATTGCTTTTCTGGATGAAGTTGCAGAAACAATTATACCAACAACCAATACTCCAGGGGCAAAAGCTGCTAAAGTAGGAGAGTTTATGCAGGTTATGGTGACGGATTGCTACGAGGAGAAAGATCAGCAGATCTTCAGCGATGGTCTCGCAAAAATCGATGAGGCAACAAAAGCTAAATTCAGTAAATCATTCATGGAGATTACACCTGAAGAGCGTACTACACTCTTCAATGAAATCAATAAAGAGTTGAAGTCGTACAACGAACAGAAAAAAGAAACCGACCCCAATCATTATTTTGCCATGATGAAGCAACTCACTTTATTGGGTTATTTCACCTCTGAAATCGGCGCTACACAAGCCTTGCGTTATGTTGCCGTTCCAGGAAAATATGAGGGCTGCATTCCTTATCAAAAAGGTGATAGGGCCTGGGCATAAATAATGAAAAAATTATTACTCCTTCTGCTTCTCCCTTGTTTTGTCTTTTCTCAGTCGAAAGACGAACAAAAAATATTATCCATTTTAGACAAGCAAACCCAGGCCTGGAACCGCGGAGATTTCGATGGTTTCATGAAAGGCTATCTGGAAAGTGATTCACTGATGTATATCGGTAAATCGGGAGTCACCTATGGGTTTACTGCTACGCTTAACAGTTACAAGCGCAATTACGCTGGTTCTGATAAGATGGGTCAATTGCGTTTTGAAATTCTACATCTCAAAAAGCTCGGAAAGAAACATTACCTGGTTGTAGGCAAATGGTTTCTGAAACGAAATGCTGGTGATGTTGGTGGTCATTACACCCTCACTTTCGAAAAAATCAATGGAGAGTGGGTAATCATAGCAGATCATAGTAGTTGAAAAGCAACCTTTTCTTTCATTCTCTAGTCTAATTTAAAAATCGCGTCATGGTTCTTATTATTTTAGGTATTATCTTCTTCATTATTGGATCTGCTCTTTTAAAAGGAGAACCAAAAGTTACACGAATTGCAAAGCCATTTCGCTTAATAGGACTTGTTATGATTGGCTTTGGATTAGTAACTTCCAGTGTCCGCCAGGTTGATGCAGGTTATGTTGGCGTTAAAACACTATTTGGTAAAGTACAGCCGCAGACACTAAACAGTGGTTTGAGTTTCATCAATCCATTGATGGATGTTACCGATATCGATATCAGGACACTAAACTATACCATGAGTGGAGTACACGATGAAG
>JBDLUR010000246.1:0-4354 GCA_039805205.1 Bacteroidota bacterium | reverse complement strand
TTTTTTAGTTGCGAAGGCTGGGATCGAACCAGCGACCTTCGGGTTATGAGCCCGACGAGCTACCGCTGCTCTACTTCGCGTTGCAAAACTACGTTTTTATCGCTTATGTTCAAAACAAATTTTACTAGTGTACCTTTGTGGTTCAATGAAATCCGGATTTGTAAATATTTTAGGTAAGCCCAATGCAGGAAAGAGTACACTTTTGAATGCGCTGGTAGGGGAGAAATTGGCAATTGTATCTTCGAAAGTCCAAACCACCAGACACCGTATTCGGGCTTTTGTGAACGGACCAAACTATCAAATTGTTTTTTCAGATACCCCAGGCGTTATTGAGCCTAAGTATAAACTGCATGAGAAAATGATGCATGCGGTTACCACAAGTTTGGAAGACGCCGATGTTTGTTTACTTGTGGCAGATTTGAGGGATAATTTTGATGAACTAGATCAAATTTTTTCTAGTTTAAAACTCAGGGTTAAGTCTATACTGGTCCTTAATAAATCAGATTTGGTGAAAGCCGACCGTATCGAATTGGCTAAACAATATTTTGCTGATAAAGCTTATTGTAGTCGAATTGTGGTTCTTTCTGCTCAATCTAAAAATCAAGTACAAGGTCTAATTGAAGGTATTGTTGATTTGCTTCCAGAGGGAGAGGCTTTTTATGGAGAGGATGAGTTAACGGATATGCCCACAAAATTTTTTACTGGAGAGTTAATTCGTGAAAAGATTTTTGAATTATTCGATGAGGAAATACCTTATCAATCAACAGTGCTTGTTTCCAAATTTGAAGAACAGCAGTTGTTGATAAAAATTTCAGCTGAAATCATCGTACAAAGAGAATCGCAAAAAGCAATCATTCTTGGATCCAAGGGGGTGATGATTAAAAAATTAGGGATGATGTCGCGCCAAGCAATTGAGCAGTTTTTAGACAGTAAAGTTTATCTGGAATTGTTTGTTAAAGTGAGGTCTAATTGGCGAAACAACGATTTGTTCTTAAAGGAATATGGGTACATTCAATAAATTATTTGTGATGAAAAAGCTTCTGGTTTTTTTAATACTTTTTTCTACTACAAACGCAATTGCTCAAAGTGGGTATTTGCCTAGAGAAAGCTTTGAAGGAGCTTCATATACCTTAGCAGTACACGAAGTTAATTTTGAAGGAGTTCAAAGTTCAAGTAAAATGAGATTGCCTTATTCTTCTGTAAAAGGGAGTCCTTATTTTAACGATGAGTTCATTTGGGCTTCGTTTTATGATCAAAAAGGCAAGCTTACGGGTAAGCAAAAAGCAAGAGTTAATTTGGCAAGTCAGGAAATACATTTCATTGGTGAAAAAGAAATGGAATACATAGCTCCTTTTGAATTGGCTAATAAAGTGGTGTTATCCCATGATGCGAAGAATGATACTCTAGCGGTATTTGCGAGGTTAGTACCCGGATTGCAATTCAATAATAAACCACTCACAGATTATGTGCAGCAGTTGACATTTGGAGAAGCGGTTTTGTATAAGCACACCAAGCGCTATGTTGCTTCAGCTGATTCAATGTTTGGTACATTAAAGCGTTACTATTTTGCAACACAGAATAGTTATTTCTTAAAATTTGATGCGGATCCTGTTTACATTAACAAGTTATCTCTGAACGCTTTGTTGAGTATTCTTCCTGAATCAAAAGGTTTGATAGAGTGGGCTAAAAAAAATAAAATCAATGTTCGCAAGGAAGAGGATCTTGTGGCACTAATTGAAGAATGGAATAAAGCAGCAAAGTAATAATTAAATAATCGACTTAATCTCTTAAAAATTAATATGCCAGGATTTACATTAGCAATTGTGGGTAGGCCCAATGTGGGTAAAAGTACTTTGTTCAACAGGCTATTAGAGCAACGAAAAGCCATTGTTGAAGATACGCCTGGAGTGACCCGAGATAGGCAGTATGGTGTTTCAGAATGGAATGGTAAATCGTTTAACGTGATTGATACTGGCGGATTTGTTGCTGGTGGAGATGACGTCTTCGAAAAAGAAATTCGTGAGCAAGTGCTTATAGCGGTTCAAGAGGCTAATGCTTTGTTGTTTATGGTTGATGCCAGTACTGGGATTACAACATTGGATGAAGCAATGGCTGATGTATTAAGACCTGCTAAAAAGCCGGTATATTTAGTAGTTAACAAAGTGGATAACAACGCAAGGTTGTTAGAGGCCAGTGAATTTTATTCTCTTGGTTTTGAACACATATTTTTTATCTCCTCAATGTCGGGTAGTGGAACAGGAGAAGTGCTTGATGAGGTTGCCAAATTGATTTCTGTAGAAGCAGAAGAGGTTAGTTCAGAGCTTCCTAAGATTGCGATCATCGGACAACCCAATGTTGGTAAGTCGTCTCTTTTGAATGCAATGGTAGGAGAGGAAAGAACTATTGTTAGTGATATTGCAGGTACAACAAGAGATACTATACATACGCACTATAATCTTTTTCAAAAAGAATTTATTTTAATTGATACAGCGGGTATTCGTAGAAAAAATAAAGTGCACGAAGACCTAGAGTTCTATTCGGTGATTCGTGCTATCAAAGCGGTCGATGAAGCAGATGTATGTTTGATGATGATTGATGCAGAGAAGGGAATTGCACAACAAGATTTAAATATTTTTTCACTCGCAGTCAAGAAAGGAAAGGGAATTGTGTTTTTGGTAAATAAATGGGATTTGGTTGAAAAGGTAACTAATACTGCTAAGGATTATGAGAAGCAATTAAAAGAGCGTTTGGCGCCATTTACCGACTTGCCAGTACTTTTCATTTCTGCAAAGGAAAAGACAAGGGTATTCAAGGTCATTGAAACTGCTTTGGAAGTCTATGAAAGTAGAAACAGAAGAATTCCTACTTCAAAGCTAAATGATGAAATGCTGCCTGTTATTGAGGCATATACGCCACCTGTCGTAAGGGGTAATTCCGTTAAAATAAAGTTTGTGACCCAACTTCCAACTGCTGTACCAAGCTTTGCATTTTTCACTAATTATCCAGACGATATAAAAACACCATACAGAAATTATCTTGAGAATAAACTGCGAGAGAGGTTTAATTTCAAAGGGGTGCCTGTTAGGATATTCTTTAGAAAGAAATAAAAAAAGAGAGGCGACTAAATAGTCGCCTCGTTTTATTTTGACCCAAAACTAATTTACAATTTGAAATAAGCGCCAATTAGGAAACTAACATCTGAGTTTTTGGATGCGCCATCTTTTGCGAAGTAGATGTTTTTTCCCGCGGTTTCATGTCTCAATTCTGGAATGAGGGTAAATTTTCCAAGCTTTATATTTGCGGATAGTGTATTCGCTAGAATGCTTGTACCGGTTAGAGCAGATCCAAGAGCTGATAATTGATTTTTATCGTTAAATACTTCTGATCTTAAAGTGAGTCCAACTTTTTCTACGGGATCATAATTGAGGTAAACTGCTGCACCCGACCAAGAAGAGGCGGCTGCATAATTGTTATTTGTTTGAAGTTTGATGCTGTTAACTGTTCCGTTAAAACCTAGTCCAAGCTCATCATTTATTTTAGCAGTAACAACAAGATCTATTTGTTTTGTTTTAGCAGAATCACCGGGTCTTTGTCCGCCTACATAATTTAAATACAATTTCACATCTTCATTTATCACTTGGCTCCATTGTAATAAAATGAATTTTTTGCTTCCAGTTGGGGCTTTTCTGTAATCAGTTGGATTGGCAATTCCAACCATAAAGCCTGATGAGCCAAATGTTAGATCAGCCTTTACACCCGTGTGCAAGAAGGGGCCATATGAAAACATGTATGACATGCTATAGTTCCTGTTTGCATAAGGGTCTACAAGTTCATATCCAACATGGGTAGCCCAGGTACCTGCAGTAAGTTTCAACCAGTCTGTTGGTGCATAAGATGCGTATAATTGCTTTACATAAGAAAATACGCCTTTGTCATTATAGGCAAATTCTTCAGCTCTTTTACCAGCTCCCAAATCAGCAGTGAGGGAGAACTTTTTGTAAGCATAATCTACTTTAGCTGATACCATGCCCAAGGCTACTTTATTATTAGAATTGGTAAAGCTTGTTCTGTTGTTTGATAAGTTTTGATTGAAGTCGGATCGAAAATAGCCATCAACAAAACCAGTGAAAGTCCAGTTACTTTTTTTTGTAGAATCTTCTTGTGCAAACGATGTGAAAGCTACTAGTGCTAGGCAGCTAATTAAAGAAAGTTTTCGTAACATTGTTTTGGTTTTTAGTTCTAAAAGAGGGTATGGCAAAGGCGAATGTTCTAGTCCAACACCGCCCCGCGCTGTACCCTTGTTTATTTTGGTTTCTTATGCTTTTTGTGGATTTCTTCCATATTTTTCATCGTG
>JBDLUR010000245.1:0-3658 GCA_039805205.1 Bacteroidota bacterium | reverse complement strand
CTGCTTTTTTGGATTCTGGCAAAAAGAAAAATACAATAGTAAGAATGATAGCAGTTATAATGGCTAAAACGAAAAAGATAGGTTTCCATCCCCAAGCAGCCACCATATAGCCACCAAAGGTTGGTGCGAGGATAGGTGATACACCTAAGATCAGAATCAGCATAGAAAAAACGCGGGCACTTTGCTCAACAGGAAACAGGTCTCTCACGACAGCACTTGGTGCAACCATTCCAACACAGCCGCCAATGGCTTGGATGAAGCGGAAGAAGATGAGCATTTCGACTGAATCAGACACACCACAGCCAATGGAGGCAAAAATGTAAATGATTAGTCCAACGTATAATGGTTTCTTTCTTCCGAAACGATCGAGTAAGGGTCCGGATAACAATTGTCCAACACAAATACCAATAAAGAAACTTGATAAGGAAAAGCCCACTTTCTCAATAGTAGTATGCAGATCGTTTGCAATTACACTAAAACCAGGAAGATACATGTCGATGGAAAGCGGTCCGATAGCAGTGAGCATGCCTAATATCAAAATAATCAGGCCATTGCTTTTGGTTGGTTGTGTGGTCATGAAGGTGCAAAAATACGAAACTCAAATACTTTTTTGTCTTTGAGTGACTCATAAATCAGGATTTTGCTTAATGTTTGAATAAGAAATTGGTGATTATTTATTCATATTCCAATAAACATATCAATAAAAAAGAAGACGAATATTGAAACTTAAATTTCAATAATGAAAAATTTTCTTTTTGCCTTTTTTCTATTGCTATCATCTTTTGGCTCATCACAGGATAATGATCAAAAGATAATTATCATTACTACTGATGGACTAAGATGGCAAGAGGTTTTCAAAGGAATGGACTCTGTACTTGCTGCAAATAAGGAATATAATCAAGGGGATAGTTTAAATTTATTTAAGAGATACTGGGATAAAAGTATTGAGGGTCGTAGACAAAAATTATTACCTTTTTTTTGGGGGACATTGTCGAAGCAAGGACAATTGTTTGGCAATAGAGAATATAAAAATAAAGTAGATAATGCTAATCCATATTGGTTTTCGTATCCTGGGTATAGTGAAATCTTAACTAGTCATGTAGACACTCTAATTAATTCTAATGAGTATCCCCCAAATCCACATACCACAATTCTAGATTTTTTCCAATCATTGCCAAACTATAAAGGAAGGGTAGCAGCTTTTGGAGCCTGGGGAGCTTTTGATAGAATATTAAATGAAAGAAGAGCAGGATTTCCAGTAATCAATGCGTTTGATGATAACATAGTGGCATTGAAAGATCCAACCATGGATTTACTTAATGAAATGAATCAAAATGGTTTTAAACCATTTGGTAATGGCGAAACACTTGATGTGTTTACACACTATCAAGCATTTCATTATTTAAAAACAAAAAAACCAAAAGCTTTTTTTATTTCATATGGTGATACTGATGAGTTTGCACATTCCGGAGAGTATAAGTACTATTTAGAAGCTGCACATCAGTTTGATCAATGGTTAAGTGACATTTGGAGATGGATACAGTCGGATCCTGATTATAGAAATAAGACAACCATTTTAATTACAACTGATCATGGTAGAGGTGATTTGAATAAGGCACAATGGAAGTCGCATGGGAAATCTGTTGTTGATTCTCATCAAATGTGGTTTGCATTAATTGGCCCTAAAGTCAAAAATATTGGAGAAATAAAAAAAGAACAACAAATCTATCAGAAGCAGCTTGCTGCTACATTAGCTCAATTAGCTGGATTTACATTTACAGCAAATCATGAAGTATCTAATCCAGTAATAATTGAACTAAAATAAAATGCAATTGGGTTTAAGAATTTTTCTTATTCTGTTATCCTTTCAACCTTTTTTGTTGAATGCGCAACAAGTTTTAGAAAAATGGAAACCAGGTTGGATGGATATTCATCATATTAGTACAGGTAGGGGAAATGCAACATTCATGGTATTTCCTGACGGAACTACTCTTTTATTTGATGCAGGTGAAATTTCAGAAACGCATCCTAGGACCCAATCAGTTAGAAATAGTGAGCAAAAGCCAAATAATTCAAAAAAAGCACATGAATGGATTGCTGCATATATTAAGAGGAATTCCCCTCATGTTGACTCAAGTAAATTAGATTATGCAGTTATATCTCACTTTCATGATGATCATTTTGGTGAATGGGATAGTTCTTTACACTATTCAGTTTTTGGTAACTATAGAAAAACAGGAGTTACAGGAGTAGCTGAATATATTCCTATTAAAAATTTAATTGATCGGGGGCATAGGTTTCCTGTTGATTTAAAATCTTTAGTCTTTCAAGAGCAAAATCAAAATGATGAGTATCATTTGGTAGAAACACTGAATAACTATTTTACATTCATTGAGTCTAGTTCAAAAAAAGGACTCGTTTACGATTCATTAGTTGTTGGAGCAAACGATCAAATCAAATTGTTAAATAACCCAGAAAGCTATAAAAACTGGCAGTGCGTCAATATATGCGGTGCAGGTAAAATAGCTACGGGTTATTCTAATAGACAAAATTATTCAATCATTAAAGAGGGTTTCTATCCAGGTGAAAATCCACTTAGTATTGGAATTAAAATTCAATATGGAAATTTTGACTATTTCACAGGTGGGGATATGTCTGGAATAAATAATTTAGGAATGCCTGATGATAAATCACTAGAGTCTCATGTAGGCCCAATCATTGGATCTGTTGATGTAGCTACATTAAATCATCATGGAAACCGTGATGCTGAATCCCCTTTTTTTGTTAGAACAATTAGACCAAGAGTCTGGATACAACAAACTTGGTCATCAGATCATCCGGGTCAGGATGTTTTAAGAAGAATTATGTCAACTGATCTTTATCCAGGAGAAAGAAGCCTATTTGCTACAGATTTATTACAACCAAATATTGATGTAATAGGAGAAAAAAGCATTAGTCAAACATATAGTAGTACAAATGGGCATATTCTAGTACGTGTATTTAATGGAGGAAATGAATACAGTATTTATGTTTTAGATCATGATTCTTTGCAGAACAGTGTTATAAAAACTGTAGGACCCTTAACATCTCGATAATGTACTTCACATTGGCATAACAGTAAATTAAGTTTTACTTCAGGCCTTATTACAATTGCCTTAACAACCTAGCTATACTTTTGACCCACAAAATTAAAATCGCATGAGAAGAATTTTCCAATTTTCTATTTTATGCTTTACTGCACTGATTATGTTGACGCAATTTGCGTTTGCACAAAAAAGTGTTATGGGTAAAGTTATTGCTGCATCAAACAACCAGCCTATTTCAGGAGCATCAGTTATCCTCAAAGGAAAATCAAAAGGTGTTTCTACTAATGTTGATGGTGTTTTTAGCATTGAAGCATCTACAGGAGATGTTTTAATTGTTTCTGGTGTTGGTATCAAAAACCAAGAGCATACTATATCAGCAGGTGGAATCCAGGTGATAGTTGTAGATGCTGAAGTGTCAGAATTGAATGAAGTAGTTGTTACTGCTTTAGGAATTAGAAAGGACAGAAAAAAACTTGGATATGCCATTCAAGATATTAAGGGTGAGGCCCTTACAGTTGCGAGAGAGACTAACGTTGTTAATCAATTGGCAGGTAAAGTAGCTGGTGTAACTG
>JBDLUR010000244.1:0-4143 GCA_039805205.1 Bacteroidota bacterium | reverse complement strand
ATCAATCCAACAACCATATTAGTTTTTGGTGGAGATCGTGGAACTACATTTACAAAAGTTGAAACTTTACTAACTGCAATTAATCAGGAGCAAGACCCTGAAGTAAAATCGAATTTGATAAAAGCAAAAAATCATTTGCTAATTAACCATCCTGGATTTAGTAAAGAAATTCTACAATTTGATGTTGTCAAAGAAAAATATATTGTTGTTGGTACTATCCCATTTGATACACCAGTTACGACAACTGCTGTAAAATGGGGACAGACCATTTTTATTTCTAGTGGTGAAATACGTGCAGGTGTTAGAACACCAAATATACTTTCTATTAAATTGAACGACTGACGATGAAAATGGCTTCAGCAAAATATCCATGGATGGTGGTGGCTCTTCTTTGGGGAGTTGCTTTGCTGAATTACCTAGACCGTCAAATGTTGAGTACCATGAAGCCTGCTATCATGGTTGACATTCCTTCATTGCAATCAGCAACTCAGTTTGGGCATCTAATGGCTGTGTTTCTTTGGATTTATGGATGGGTGAGTCCGGTTGCGGGTTTCATAGCAGATCGGTTCAGTAAAAAACGTATCATAGTAGGTAGTCTCTTTGTATGGTCGGCTGTAACATTTACCATGGGTTATGCAACTACTTTTGATCAGCTGTATATTTTACGTGCTATGATGGGAGTAAGTGAAGCACTTTATATACCTGCAGGCTTGGCGTTGATTGCAGAGTACCACAGTGACAAGTCGAGGTCTCTCGCTGTTGGAATTCACATGACTGGTTTATATATGGGACAAGCATTGGGAGGATTTGGAGCGACACTTGCCAAAGACTATTCATGGAACAATGTATTTCAGGTTTTTGGTGGCGTAGGTGTGTTATATGCTATAGTCTTAATGTTTTTATTGAAAGATAAGAAGGCCGCAACAGTTGAACTGAGCGACTCAGCCAACCAAAATAAAGTATCGCCTCTAGCAACACTTCGATTATTAGCAGGTACCTTTCCATATTGGATTCTGTTATTTTATTTTGCCATTCCTAGTATACCAGGGTGGGCTATAAAAAACTGGCTTCCTACACTAATTGCGGAGAACTTGAATATTGAGATGGCGGTTGCTGGTCCCTTATCGACCATTACAATTGCTGCTTCATCTTTTGTTGGCGTAATAATTGGAGGGGTTATTTCAGACCGGTGGATACGCAAACACAATAGAGGAAGAATTTTTACGAGTACAATTGGACTAGCACTTACACTACCTGCATTGATGTTAATCGGATTAGGTACACATGTTGTTCATGTAGTAGCTGCTGCAATTTGTTTTGGTTTTGGATTTGGGATGTTTGATGCTAATAATATGCCTATACTTTGTCAGTTAATTCCGGCACAGCAACGAGCAACCGCTTACGGTTTCATGAACATGGTGGGAGTATTTGCGGGAGCCTTTATCACAGATTTTTTAGGAAAGTCAACAGATGCAGGAAGACTTGGAATTGATTTTGCATTTATGGCTGCTATCGTATTGGTTGCTCTGGTGTTGCAACTGATTTTTTTAAAACCTAGAACCACTTTCTAAATTTCAATGCATATGAATAAAAAAAATCTTTTACCTGTTGGCATGTTTTTGTTGCTAATGGTTATTGTATCACAAGCATGTGGAAAAAAGCCAATCGACCCACCTGCTGAAGCAATAACGGCCGTTACTTATGCGCCTAGTTTCCCCATTATCAAAGGGCTTCAAGTAAATCCTGCAATGCGACTGGCAATAACAATTCCAGCAGGAAATCTAGAGCAATTATTTACTTCAATTTCAGGAACTGTTAAGGCAAATAATTTAGCAGATATTCAGCAAATAGATCTCTATCTTACCGGAGCAGAACCATTTTTAGCTGGGCAACCTATTAAAAGCATTCAGCCAACAACAATTAATTTTGAAACAAAGTTTGATTTAAAACTAAAACCAGGGGTTCATTTTATTTGGTTCAGTGTAGTAATGAAAAACGATGCTTCGATAGATGGAAAAATTGAGTTGCATTGTACAAAACTTACTACCCAACAGGGTAAGCCAATTGAGGTTGTTGCCGATCAATCTAATCACGCTAAACGTATTGGTGTATCTGTTCGAAAAGCAGGTGAGAATAATGTACATACCTATAGAATTCCTGGAATAATTAAAACCGATAAAGGAACATTGATATCCGTTTATGATATTCGTTACTTGAGTAGTGTTGACCTTCCCGGCAATATTGATGTAGGAATGAGTAGAAGTGTAGACAATGGGAAAACATGGGAGCCCATGAAAGTGGTAATGGACATGGGAGCTCCTCACGATAACAATGGCGTTGGGGATCCTTCAATTTTATTTGATCCGGTAACAAAAAAAATATGGGTAGCCGCTTTGTGGAGCAAAGGGAATAGATCAATTGCTGGTTCATTACCTGGCTTATCTCCAGACACAACAGGTCAATTTGTATTAGTAAGTAGTAATGACGACGGGTTAACATGGACGAAGCCGTATAGCATTACACCTCAAATAAAGAATCCCATTTGGCATCTGTTTTTTAATGGTCCGGGTAACGGCATTACCATGAAAGACGGAAAGCTAGTGTTTGCAGCACAGTATTGGAATGAAAATAAAATGCCATATTCAACCTTGATTTATAGTGATGATCATGGCATTAGTTGGAAAGGCAATATCAATGGCCCCAAATCTAACACAACGGAAAGTCAGCTTATTGAAACAACTCCTGGAACCTTGATGTTGAATATGCGAGATAATCGCGGGGGTTTTAGAAGTATAGCCACTACAAATGACATGGGTAAGACATGGACAGAACACGGTACATCTTTCAGCGCATTGCAGGATCCTGTATGTATGGGTAGTATTATCAAGACTAGTGTTAATAATGGCGGGTCTCTTCAGGACATAGTTTTTTTCAGCAATCCCAATACAAGATCTGGACGCTATAATATCACCATTAAAGCAAGTCTTAATTTAGGTGAACAATGGCTGCCTCAAAACCAACTGTTGATTGACGAGCGTCAGTGTTATGGATATTCCTCATTGACACCCATTGATGAAAATACAGTTGGTCTCTTGTATGAGGGAACAAGAGATTTGTATTTTGTGAAAGTACCAGTCACTGAAATCATTAGACAATAATCATTATGGCGTATTCATCGGTAGAGATAAATAATCTAGCGTCTTTTTATAAAGATGAATTGTTAGAAAGTACAGTTCCCTTTTGGTTTCCGCGTTCTTATGATCAAGAACATGGTGGATTTTTATTGATGCGTGATGAAGATGGAAGTTTAATTGATGATGATAAAGCAGTTTGGATTCAAGGCAGAGCAACATGGTTGCTTGCAACCTTGTATAATACAGTTGAACAAAGGCAAGAATGGCTTGATGGGGCTAAATTAGGATTTGACTTTTTAAATAAACATTGTTTTGATACTGATGGACGCATGTTCTTTCATGTTACAAAAGATGGAAAGCCAATCAGAAAAAGAAGGTATTTTTTTTCAGAAACTTTTTATGTTATAGCGGCTGCAGCTTATGCAAAAGCAAGTGGTGATCAATATGCAGCCCAACGCGCAAGAGCAGTTTTTTCAGATTGTATTGCTTATGCAACAGAACCTGGAAAGTTAGTCCCTAAGTTTACTGATGTTCGTCCAGCTAAAGGTATTGGTGTACCCATGATTATGATGAACACAGCACAGCAATTAAGAGAAACAATTGGCGATCCTAGGTGTGATGATTTAATTGAAGGATGGATCAACCAGATTGAAAAAGATTTTGTGAAGGATGATATAGCTTGTGTGATGGAGCAGGTTGCGCC
The DNA here is from genome assembly GCA_039805205.1 of Bacteroidota bacterium. Taxonomy (GTDB): domain Bacteria; phylum Bacteroidota; class Bacteroidia; order Chitinophagales; family Chitinophagaceae; genus Pollutibacter. The sequence continues at coordinate 306 of JBDLUR010000244.1, read as the reverse complement.
AGATGGCCAAATCATCGACCATATAGATGGTAGAACTTTAAATCCTGGACATGCTATTGAAGGAGCTTGGTTCATCTTGCATGAAGCAAAGTATAGGGGCAATAAAGCTGCATGGATAGATTTAGGTTGCCGAATGATTGACTACATGTGGGAACGTGGTTGGGATAAAGAATATGGAGGTTTGTTTTATTTTAGAGATGTGTATGGGAAGCCAGTTCAAGAATACTGGCATGATATGAAATTTTGGTGGCCACATAACGAGGCAATCATAGCCACTTTACTTGCTTATCAAATTACTGGGAAGGA